>DAOQVZ010000170.1:0-4963 GCA_035341815.1 bacterium | reverse complement strand
CCCAGTGGGCGATAAGAAAATCTCCCGTAATGCGGTTGTGCTTGTGTCCGTATTCATAGTAGCGCCGTTCCCCGCTGCGTGCAAAAAGATTCCACGTGTAACGGGGCAGGTAGTAGGAATTTATGTTCCCATAACCGCGAAAGCTGGCATACCACCTGCCGTCTTTCTTGTGGTAGCCAAGATAGGGGCTGTGACCCCAGTTGATAAAGCCCGTCATGGGAAATACCCTGTTGGGAAGCATCAGCCGGTCCCATGAGTCCGAGATAAAAGCTTCCTCCGCAGGGAACTTTTCGCCGTCTTTGTGGTACATGGGCCAGCCGAGCGCTTCAGTTCTGCACAGCCATTGGGGTTCCGCCATTGCGAGAGGCGTCCTTGCCGCCGCCACAGCTGACTGTTTTACAATCTGTTCATTGTAAGCGCCGGGTTGCGGCAGTACCCAGACTTCGTGGGTGTGGGCCGAGCCCTGCGCGTTATTGGGGATTCTGGAAAGTTTTTCAATGCCCGGAGTGCCGCTTCCCTTCTCCGCCCAGCTCTGCCAGTATTCTTTTGCAAGGGTATGCGAACTGAAATCGAGCTCTCTGCCGCTTCTGTTTGACCATAGCACCGTGCGGGCACCGGCCGGCCCAAAAGAGATTTCCTTGGGAAACCGCTCCGCCAGCCAAGGCATTACCAGGGTGACGCCAAAACTGCCGTAGTCTCCGTGCGCCCAGTCGCCGGCCGTTTCAAACTCCTCCATTACCGTATCTTTTCCGCCGGCCGAGTTGCCGATAACCGCCCTCGATGCCCTTTCCGCGAAATGAGGATAGACATCCTGGAGCATGAAAATTTCCCTGTTTGCCGAAGCGTCCTTTCTGACGGTTTCTCTGCCCGGTTCTCCCTGTGCGCAATATGTATTTTCAGGCGCGGAAGGGGTCTTGAACTCCAGTCCGTATTCTTTTATCCACAACCTGTTTGTATCCTCTGTCAGAATGAGGGAATGGGTGATTTTCACAAACGGGGAAGCCGCGGAAAAATAGAACCATGCATCTGCTCTTGCCAGCTTTTCTCCTTGTCCTGTAACGTACCAGCCCGAACGTTTTATAACAAAACGTCCGGGGCCTTCCTTCAAAACCTTGTTTTCTATTTCCGCATCCTTTCCTGAAACCCGGGCTTCTCTTCCTGCGTTATCCACAAGATATGCACCGGCTCCGGAGCCGTCCATTATAAGGGTACGGCTTCTACCCGATATAAGCCACGCTTTCTCGGGAAGCAGCTTGTCATTATCGAACCGGTACGCCGCCGCACCTGTATCTACGATGAAGCTTCCGTCAGCCTGCCTGTTTACTTTTAAAGGGTTGGGATAGGCGCCTCTCTTCACTCCCGCGCCGAACTCGACTCTATAGGCTCCCTGCGGAGAGGCAGTAAAACCTGCCAGCGCCCAGCGTATGCTCCCGTCCTTCCATGTGGCGGCCACGTCCACCTGGGAAGGAATCTCCCTGCTGCCGCTGACTATGCGGATGGACGACGGGTCTTTAATCTCGCTTTCGGGGAAGGCAAGGCTGGCCACCAGGGGCCAAGGGGCGTCAATTCCCGATATGTCGTTGACCTTCAGTTTAAAACTGCCTGCAAAAGCGGGCAGGCTCAAAAAAAACAATAAAAACGAACAAGAAAAAAAGAACCTTTTTGCGGACATTGTTTTTCCTTTATGCATTGCAAGTTCTGTCAGAAACTACCTTTATTTGAACACAGCCGGAGTATCCGTTTCGCTCAGGTGCTGCGGGACAGGCGAAATCTACGCAACTCAGCAACGAGCCTCGCCGTGTTCTGCCTGTAAGTTAAGGTAGCCGCAGGCTTCAGCCTGCGTCATTTTACAGTTATCAACTAACGCACCTTAAAAGGTGCGGCTACCGTTTTCAGAATATGCAAACATAATACTGTCCCTTCGCAATCCGCTCTCCGCCTCTCCGGCTCTTTTCCATCTTTTTGACACTACCGCATTGAAGGATTCGTGGACAACGGTTGCCATCTATTTCTTTTTACCCCGCAGGGACAGGGAGTTTGCGTGGCGGGCAAGCCCTTCGGTTGAAGCGAGCATTTCCATGAGCCGGCCGTTTTTCCTGTAAAATGCCTTTTCTGCTCTTATCACGGCATAACTTCTAAGAAACGTATAAACGGAAAGACCTGAGGTAAACCTTGAGGTTCTGCCGGTTGGAAGCACGTGGCTTGGCCCCGCAAAATAATCCCCGAGAACTGCAGGTGTATAGTTTCCCATGAAAACCGCCCCCGCGACTGCTTTGTCCGCCAGGCTTTCCGGGTTCCTGCACATGAGCTGGAGATGTTCGGGCGCGATGCAGTTGATTATTTCGAGGGCTTCTTTCGTGTTTTTTGCCAGGAGCCAGAAACCTTCCTTTATTCTTTTGCCCATTTCATTGCCGAGTTTCACGGAAGTTGTTACCAGGTATGCTTTGCCGCCTGTATGTTCGGACTGGGCAAGCAGGTCCGCCTCGACAAAATCAATATCTGCCGAAGAATCGGCAAATACGGCCACTTCGCTGGGTCCCGCGGGCAGGTCTATCCCCACGGTTCCGTAAAGAAGCTTTTTTGCCGTGTCTACATATTTATTGCCAGGGCCGGTTATGATATCGACCTTTGGAACCGTCCGTGTGCCCAGTGCAAAGGCAGCTGCCGCCTGGGCGCCTCCCATGGCAAAAATGTCTTCTATTCCCAGGTATCCGAGTATTCCGAGTATGGATGGATGAATGCTTCCTTTATATGAAGGCGGGCTCGCCGCATATATTTTTTTTACTCCCGCAACCATGGCAGGGACAACAGTCATAATTGCCGTGGATATCAGGGGAGCCTGCCCTCCGGGTATGTATATACCCGCTTTTTCCACGGGAGAGAACCTGTATTGGATGGTCATGCCTTTTTCTTTTATCCCGAACCCTTCAGGGAGCTGTTGCCTGTGGTATCTCTCCACCCTTCTTATGGCTTCGCCTGCGGCCCCAGCAAGGTTTCTGTCAAGGTTCTTTTTAGCTTCCTCCATCTCCTGCCGTGGTATTCTTATCTTCTCTTGTTCTGTCCCGTCGTGTTTCTTTGCAAGCGCCAAAAGCGCCCTGTCCCCGTCTCGTCTCACCATTTCGATGATTTTTCTCACCGAGTTCCCGGTCTTTTTTTCTTCCCTGCCGGACTTCTCAAGAAGATTCTCAAGCTCTCCGAAAGTGATTTTTTTCATCTCAGGCTCTCCATGGCGGTTCTGTAATCTTTGCTCTTGAATACAAAGGAACCTGCAACGAGTATCTCCGTTCCCGCTTTTTTCGCAATCCCTGCGGTTTCTTCGTTTATCCCCCCGTCTATCTGTATCTCAAACCCCAGATTTTTCTTTGACCTTATTTCCGCCAGTTTTTCTATCTTGTGTACAACTTCATGCATGAATTTCTGCCCGCCGAACCCAGGGTTGACACTCATTACCAGTACCTGCTCCACCTGTTCAAGAAAGGGATAAATCGATTCCACTGCCGTCGGGGGATTGACGACCATGCAGGCTTTTTTACCATAATCCTGTATGTCTTTAATTACAGCTTTATGGTCAACGGCGGTTTCTATGTGTATTCCTATGATGTCGGACCCTGCGTCCGCGAATTCCTTCCAGTATTTCTGAGGTTCGCTTATCATGAGGTGGGTATCAAATACCAGGGAGGAATATTGCCTTACAGACTTTATAACCATGGGTCCGAACGTAATGTTAGGAACGAAATGTCCATCCATGACGTCGAAATGTATCATGTCCGCCCCGGCCTCTGTTATTTTTTTCACCTCTTCTCCCAGCCGGCTGAAATCGGAAGAAAGCATTGAAGGCGCAATTTTTATTTTTTTCATTTATCGTCTCCTTATTCTGACAGTTCCACTCTTCTTCTCATTTTCTTCTTCTCAGAGTGTCGTTTTTTGCTTTCAAGCTCCTTTTTTCTCACCCTGGAAGGTTTTTTCGTGGCGAATCTTTTCTTGCGGGGTTTTTTCAGATGTTCCAGCTTTGCTTCGAGCCTTTCCATCGCAAGTTCCTTGTTTTTCGACTGTGAACGGTGTTCTGTAGCCCTGACTGTCAGGCCCGTCGGCAGGTGGACTATCTTTACGGCAGTTTCTCTTTTGTTCTTTCTTTGCCCGCCGGGCCCACTGCTTTTATAGAAAAACACCTCTATCTCGTTTTTTTTCATTTCCCGGGTTCCCGTCAATTCATGTATTATACAATAAATGAAAGCCTGATTAAAAAGCCTTTCCCATTATCTGCAGGCTTTCACAAGGGAATCTTTTTCTTTTTCGATATCTTCTATCATCTCAACAAGGCCGTTTTCCAGCATCCGCGCCTTGTTTTCATCGGCCACTTTTCTCATTGCCCTTATGCGGGACCCCGTGAAAAACTCCAGGAGAGCAAAAGGAAGGAACTCGGAATCGGCCTGCGTAAAAAAGAATTCCTGCTTGTAAGACGCCATGAATATTTTTGCATTCTCCGTGTTTATGCGGCAGGGCTGTACCAGTGACCAGATATCGCTTTCCTCAAGAGATTTGGTTCTCGTGAAGCAGAAATATACAAGTGCCCGCGAGATATCGTAAAGCGTGTTCTGAAAGGATGTCCAGTCGAAATCAAATATGCCCTTGACAGTCTTCTCCCTGAATTTTACATTTGCGCTTGTGTAATCTCCGTGGACTATTGAGTGGGTAAGTCCTTCCGTGGAGTATTTATCGATAAGGTTGTCGATGCATCTTAAAACTTTTTTTACAGCGCTCTTTCCGTGAAAAACCCGCGGAGAAGCATTTATGTGTTCGAGAAGTTCGCTTTTTAACGCGGAAGGAAGAAATTCCCTTTCCCACTTTTTTCCCCCCTGCGGGGTAAATGCATGCAAAAGCCTGTGCATTTTCCCCAGATACGAGGCAGCGCTTGCTATCTCCTCCCTGTCTCCCTGTACAAAGTTGTGCAGTCCTTCGATAT
>DAOQVZ010000169.1:0-5014 GCA_035341815.1 bacterium | reverse complement strand
CAATATTTCTCGGCTCGCCGTAGGGTGTAACTTCAAAAATATTCTTAACCTGGGGAAAACGGGCGCTCCAGGGAGGCAGCTTGTGCCTGAGCAGATTCAATGTCAGCTTCTCCCAGTTTCTGACACTTCTTTCTTCTCTCAGCAGATATGTCCTGTTAGACTGGGTAATGCCAACCTCGCAGTCCACAAACATGTTGTCTTCAATACGAGTATCCGGCCCATGGGTAAAGACCGCCCTCTCAGTGCACCGGTAAAAAGTATTGCCCAGAACGGCCATGCCTCCCGCCAGGCCGTCGATATACAGGCCTGTAACCTGGTGAGTTTTCAGGGGAGAAGAATGCTGAGATATATGATGGATGAAGTTATACCTCATGACATTTCCCCTGTTCATAAGAGACCTTGGCGCACTGTACGTGTATATAGCCCCGCCGTCGCGGCCTTCATGCATCACATCATAAATCTCGTTATACTCCACGACATTGTTGCTTCCTCCAAATTGCATCCCATTATAGGTGCAGTCATGTATAAGATTATGCGAAATCCTGTTGCCTGACCCGCTCATGCCGATGCCACTCGTGCCGCCCAGGTGGCTGAGGTTTTCAGTCCTGTATATATGATTATTCTCTACATGGTGGCCGCCATGAATCAACCTTAAACCGTCTCCTCCTGTAACCCTTATTCCGCCCTCTCTTGTGTTATATACATCACAACCTGCCACCGAATGATTCCAACCGCCTCTTACCGCCACGCCTCCCGTATTTCTCACCACGCAGCCTGCAATAAGATTGGTGCTTCCTTCTTCCACCTGTATGCCGGAAGACCAGCCGCACTCAACTGTCAGCCCGTAAAGCGCAATATGCGACCCGCCGTCTATCTTTACCACAGGAGCTTTCAGAGTGGAAACCATGACCTCGCTTTCCTCAATTTTGCCCGGCGGATAAAAATAGAGACTGCCTGTCTCCCTGTCTATATAAAACTCTCCCGGAGACGAGACCTCGGAAAGGATGTTGTAGAAATAGTATGGCGTATCCTTCACAACAGGCATATGATAGGCGTAATAGCTTTTAGCATGGTGTATGTAAGGCGCCAGGTTGACTATCTTATTCTTCGTGTCAATATTGAGCACACGGGTGTGAACCTTGTTCCATTGCCACAGGAAATAGCCTGCCGTCCATATTTCTTTTTCTTCCGTCCATCTTTCGGGCCTATCTCCACTATATCTGAATTTCCCATTCTGAAAGGTATAGCCGCTTATTTTGCCGTCTCCTTCAGGAGTCGCCAATCCGGCCACGTTTTCCCATCCTTCATCGGGCCAGCGGGACAACTGCATGGGTCTTGTGTTATAAAAAAGCTCCATGGAAGAAGAAGGGGCTCCGCCCATTCCCCGGTTCGACAGATGTCCATAGTCTCTTATTCCTTCCTGCTTCAGGTCGCATACCCATACTTTTCCCCTCGACTCCTCGGGCAGTCTTCTCAATACGGCAGGGTCCTTCAAAAGGCTGAAGTTTTTCAGCTGCCTGCCGCCGATAAGGCGCACTTCTTCTCCCGGATAGCTCCTGTATACCACGGGGGCATCCTCTGTTCCTGAATCATCCTTCCCGAATAAAACGCTTTCATCCATGAAATATTTCCCGCCCCTCAGGTATACAGCTATTCCTCCTCCAGGCAGTCCTTTTTCTATTTTTATCCTCCTTACCTCTTCCTGCGCCTTCTTGATAGTCGCAAAAGGTCTCTCCATGGTACCCGTATTTTCATCATTGCCGTTCAGCGAGACATATACGGCGTATTTCGGACTGTTTACCTTCTCCCACCATAACTGCCTGCGGCTCTTCAACTCCTGCCCGTCTGCCAGCCCGTCTATCAGCTCCAGCCTATCCACAACATCCAGACGCCAGCCCTCATGGGGATAACTACTGCTGTCTATCTCCTTGAGCAACCTCTCATATATCCCCCCGGCTTCCTTGTGCCGGCCCTCTGAACTATAGCTTTCCCCCGTCAAGAGATCTGCCCTGAACACATGTTGCGGCGAAACCCCGCCTGCTTTCTTGACCTCTTCGTATACTCTGCGGGCATTTCTCCAGTCCTTGGTTTCTGTATACAACTCGGCTTCCTTGAACAACCCGTACACGCGATAACCGCTGTTCAAATTACCGTCGGACAGTATCTTCCTGTACGCCGCATGGGCATTCTTATAGTCCTTCTCCAGCCGGTAGCTCTCTGCAATATTAAAAAGCCCCATATACCTGCCGTGCTCTACCGTTTCCATGCCGGCCAGCTTCTCATATTCTCTGCGAGCTCCTTCATAATCCTTCTTCTCCAGGCAACGGTCTGCAGACCTGAATATATCCATAACTGTACCGACAGGAGTCTTTTGAACTGATTCCTGTGACAGCAGGCCTGATACAGATAAAATGAGCAGTAAAATTGCAAACCTTGTTTTTGTCATGGCAAAATTCCTCCTTCTAACGATATATGTATCTTATCTTCTGCTCTATCTCTTCCTTTAACCGGGAGGTCAGACCTTCCATCTTCAATATTTTTCCGTACTCCTTCCTTGCCTGGGAAAAATTGAGCTCCGCACGGTAAACCCCGGCTATTTTCTCCTGCGCTTCTATCTTTTGTGCCGGAGGTATGCCTGGCAGAACCAGTATTCTGCCGTACTCTTCTCTCGCTTTTTTGTAGGACTCCTGGATGGCGTAACTGTCGCCAATCAGCATCAACACCTTTGCTTTTTCCGTATCATCTGCCTGTTTTATATCCATAACCTTCAAGTATTCTTCCCTTGCCTTCTTATAATCTTTCTGCGCTGAATAGACATTGCCAATCCCCGCATATGCCGATGCTTTCTGGCGAGGAAGGGATTCTTCGAGACTTAAGACGCTTTCAAACTCTGTTTTAGCTTCATGGTACTTCCCTTCATATAAAAACGATTCCCCGTTTCTGATATGTTCGGCCGGCTTGTTTTTCCCGATTTTTGATTCTACCTCTTTAATGTCTTTCTCTGCCTGCTTTTTTCTACCTGCCTCCAGGAACAGCAGGTAATATTCTTCTGCTTTTTCTTTGTTGCCCTCTGCCCAGTAACTATCGCCTTTGCATCGATACATATCTGCTGATGCAAGCGCCAGTTCACCGGGAAAATCGATGTTTATACGAATAAGCTTTTCATTGAGGGAACTCAACATCTCTTCGTAAATTTCCCTTTCCCTTGTATAGTTGCCTTCCTTCCTGTAAGTGCCGCCTATCCTCAAATATGCAGGTTTTATATTGGTCCATGCGTCCAGCCCGATATCGTCAATAACCTTTTTATAGATATTCCTGGCTTCTTCATACTTTGATATTTTCGCGCAGGTATCTCCAACCTTCAACAACAGGGAAGCCTTATCCCATGGATTAATATCGGAAAGGCTTAATGCTTCGTTATAAAACTCGAGAGCCCCTTCATAATTTTTTTCAGCCTCAAAGGTATTCCCTGTCTTCCTGTTTGCTTCAAACTTGTCTACCTGGTTCGCCGCAGGCATAGATAAAATTTTTCCATAATTCTCTCTCGCCTGCCGATAGTTTTTAGCAGTTACATAGACATCCCCCAGCTTAAACTGAGCGGATACCTTCTCGATGGGATTTGTTTCTTTTGCTTTAATCAGATTCTTGTACGCCTCGGCAGCCTTCTCATAGTTGCGCTCCTTTCTGTATGTTTCCGCTATCTTAAGCCGGCTTTCCAACTTCAACGCGTCCGGAACATTTTTCATTCCAACAAGGCCGCTCAGCATCTCTCTGCCATTTTCATATTTGCCTGCCGCGATATATGTATCGGCTATCTTGACATTTATATCCAGCGCCAGACTTTCATCAGGCTTTTCCTCAGATAAGGTTATCTTATATGTCTCTATTGCCTGCATATAATCCTTTCCCCCCATGTATGCCTCTGCTATCTTAAGCAGGACTTCCATCCTTTCTTTGCCGTCTCCTGTAAGTTCCAGTCCCGCCTTAAAATCTTCCATTGCTCCTTTAAAATTTCCCTGTGCCAGCTTCTTTTTGCCTTCTATGAAGGCGTCCTGATAATTGAGCCAGGCGGTCGTCCTTGTATGGCGCATCTCGACATCGTCAAAATATGCCCCCGTGTCGCTGAACAGAGCCACTGCTATTGCGTTTACACGCTCTCCCCTGCTTTCTTCAGGTATTTTTACTCTTCCGGACTGCCTGGCCCATTCTCCTTCTGTTGCCACTGTAAAGAGTAAAGAACCGAGAAAGCTTTTAATCTTGCCTTTGCCGTCTTTGCCGTATAAATACAGCATCACTCCCGCTCTTTTCTTCCCGGGGTCCTTTACATAAAAAGCCACCTCAAGTTCATCGCCTGCCGTGACATCCATAACCTTTTCATGCGTAAGATGGCCTTTTATGTAAACGGAGCTGTTGCCGCTGTATGCTTTACTGCTGTCTGCAATCAGTTTATATTCCCCTTTTTTATTAAGCCCGGTATTAACCTTCCACCCTTCTGGAAAAACAAGAGGCTGGTCAAATATCCATTCGCCGTTCTGCATCGCTTTCTGATAGCCTGTTTTCTCGGGAACAACATAGGTTTGCTCAAATCCGGGATTGACTAGCTGGGCTCTTGCACCTGCCGCGCAGACAAACGAGAAAAGCAGAAATACCTTAACAGAATTCTTTGCCCTGTCCATATCCACCTCCGCATACAGTTTCAGAAAACTCCGGAAGCCTTATTTATAAAATGTTTGAGATACCCATACATCTCAAAAACCTGCCATTCCTCATCCAACCGCTTGTCATCCTGAAATCGATTCCGTTTATCGCCCTGAAATAGATTAGTTCATGGGTCAGGGTGACAAACACGACGGGATGCTGAAACCCTTCCAGGGTAAACGAGCCTGCCCTGATATGTAGTAGTTCAGGGTTAAGCATGGTAATATGAAAAAGGGCCTTCCTTCCCAGGAGAGGTCACAGTGAGCTTTAAAAGCTACGACCTTTTGAATCTCGAGGATTAAAGGGTAATATAAAC
>DAOQVZ010000168.1:0-5039 GCA_035341815.1 bacterium | reverse complement strand
AATATCCGGAATGGCTTAAAAGCAGGGCGAACTACAACGGCGAAGGCAACGTCGATATTTCCGATGTCATACTTATACTGCGCAAATCCATAGACCTGCCGTAGTAGCCGTTTACGACGAAGTTAAGTTTTTGTAGCGGGTCTCCCTCACGTCTGGGGGAGAAAACTGGCTGGAATCCCCGGCAGCTTGAGTGAGCCTGTATGCTGGCGAACGTTTTGAGGAAGCTGCGGGGGTTGACAGCGAAGCAAGTATTTTGTAGCGGGTGTCCCCGGCAATGCCCGGGATAAATGCGACCGCTATCAAAATAATAGAAAGCATGCTTCCCGGAAAAGACCGATATGCAACGGGGTGCCAGGGATATTATATATATGAGAAGAAAACTTTTGATGTTATTCGCGGTTCTCTGCATGGTCTTTTCTACGGCTTACTCTTTTGGTGCAACCGTTTCAATACCGGATACAACCGGCGGCACAGGCAGTAACGTGGAGATACCTGTTGAAATAGATATTCCTTCAGGCATAGTTGGTTTCCAGTTCACAGTTGTTTTTGACAGCAGTGTTCTGGAGGCTACTGATGTGGTTAGCGGTACTCTTACTCAAGGCTGGTTAATTTTTTATAATACGGAAGTCCCTGGACAGATACAGGTCGATATTCTGAACGGCGACCTCGGCGAACTTGGGAATGAAGCAGGTTCTCTTGCGAAACTTGTTTTTCTTGTGCAGGGAGAAGCGGACGAGACAACAACTCTATCTTTCACGGAAGCCATGTTTTACAACTCACTTGCAGAAGAAATACCGGTAACTCTTCAGCCCGGCATTTTCACGGCTGATGTGCGCAGTGGAGACATCAACGGGGACCAATCAGTGAATATCTCCGACGTGATACTCTGCCTGCGAACAGCCATAGGTCTGCCCGTTACAATAGACAGCCAGGTTTATGAGTTTCCTTACCCTGACTGGCTTGAAAACAGGGCGGATTACAACGGCAGCGGTGCGGTTGACATTTCCGACGTAATCCTCATACTTCGCAAATCCATAGGCCTTGATTAATTCTGCTTTTGTCAAAAACAAGCATTGTTTGTTCTTCTGAACAAGTTCAGGGTGACAAAGAGGTGTAAAGGGAGTGTACTGAAGTCCTCATAAGGACATGATAAAAAAACTATTTTTTTTTGCAGGCCTATTGATGTTTTCTGAATTTCCTGCTTTTTGCGGGGGAACCCCGCTTTATGTTGAAGGGAGGGTAATCGTTGAGTTTTCAGGCGAGGTTACCTCCCTGAAAAATGCCGCTGGTTTTGCTGAAAAAAACGGCATGAAAATCAACAGGGAACTTCCCGTGTTTTCGTATCTGCGCAAAAAACTTCACGTTGTGCTCAGCTCAGATTTTTCTACAGAAGAGATGATTTCCGTCCTAAAAAAGAACCCCTCTGTCAAGCATGTCCAGCCCGTATATATACGGTATCCTCTCGAGGTTGTTCCGGATGACCCCTTATACGCACAGCAGTGGGCGTTTCCCGTGATATCCGCGTCTTCTGCCTGGGAAAATTTTACCGGAAACGGCAGTGCGGTTGTTGCGGTTGTGGACAGCGGCATAGATTACAGCCATCCTGATATTGAAAGAAACATGTGGAGGAACAAGGCGGAGGGCGAGGGCCTTCCGGGAGTAGATGACGATGGCAACGGGTATATAGATGATATCTACGGTTACAATTTTGCCCTCAACAGTTCCGACCCCATGGATACTCACAGTCACGGTTCGCACGTTGCCGGCATAATAGGAGCCGCTACCGATAACGGGACAGGCGTAGCGGGTGTTAACTGGTCGGCGGGTTTAATGGCCCTGAATGCCATAAATGACGGTTTTTTCAGCGATTCAGCCCTCGTAGAGGCTATCAGCTACGCAGTGATGATGAGGAGAGATTTTGGAATCAGGATAGTGGCTGTCAATGCATCATGGGGAGGTGTGGGTGGGTATGACGGAGATCTTCTTTACCAGGCTATCGAAGAGGCGGCGTATGCAGGCATTGCCTTTGTTGCGGCGGCAGGAAACAACGGGAGGAACAACGACGTAACACCTTTATATCCTGCTTCTTACAGTCTTCCCAATATCATATCAGTTGCAGCTTCTGATGAAAAGGATTGCCTGTGGAGTTCCTCGAATTACGGTGCGGGTTCGGTGGACCTTGCCGCCCCGGGAGTCAATATCCTTTCCACGGTTCCATTTGTTTCACAAGCGCGCTTATCCGTGAGCGGCGCGGATTATGCTGCTTCGGCAATTAACTTTTCAGGCAATACAGGAGAAGACGGAGTTACGGGACAGGTTTTTGACTGCGGATTGGGCTATATGGCTGATTTTCCCGCACAGGTGTCCGGTAATATTGCACTTATACAACGAGGAGAACTCTATTTTTGGGAAAAAGTAACAAATGCCCGGGATGCCGGAGCGCTGGCGGTGGCCATATACAACAATATACCTGACGGTGAACCCGGAGGGGGCATTATTGATGCCACACTCGGTTCAGCCGGAGACTGGATTCCTGCAGTATTTATCTCAAATTCAGACGGAATTGTCCTGAAGCAAAGCACACCCGTTCCGGAAGCAACGGTATATAATATTCTTCTTGGAGCTTCTTACGGGAGCAAATCGGGCACTTCCATGGCGGCTCCGTTTGTTTCCGGAACAATTGCATTGCTTTGCTCGGCATTCCCCGAAGATACAGTTTCCAGGAACACATGGCGTATTCTTGAAAGTACCAGCCCCATGTTAAGGGAAGATGACATGAACAGGCTTATTACGGGAGGCCGTCTTGATATCGGGGGTGCATTTAACCGGACATTTCGGCTGCCCGGGGACATAAACGGCGATTATGGGACTGACATTACCGATGTAATACTGTGCCTGCGCATGGCCCTGGAACTTGATGAAAAATACCTGCCTGACGGAGATATAAACGGAGACTGGCTCATAGATATATCGGATGTAATATTCCTGATGCGCAGGTCCATAGGTCTTGATTAACTTTATCTAAAAAAGGTACAATGTTGAAATGAAACGTTCAAGGTTTGTTTACGGTTTTGTCATATCATTACTTTATATCCTTTTTCTTTCTTCTTCCATTTTTGGCGCAGGGAAAAAATGGACCGTCATGGTTTATTTTGCGGCGGATAACAACATAGAAGGTTCTGCAATAACGGATTTTCTCGAGATGTCGGAAGTGGGTTCCGACAACAATATAAACCTTCTTGTTCAGCTCGACAGGCGTTCGGGATACGACACAAGGTACGGAGACTGGACTATATGCCACAGGTTCTACGTGACTGCCGGCATGCTGCCGTATGAATCGAGCGCAATTACCGACTGGGGGGATGGCAAGGGAGGACGTGAAGTAAATACGGGAGCTCCCGAAACCCTTGCCGATTTTATAAGATGGGGGGTTTACAACTATCCTGCAGACAGGTATGCCGTAATACTCTGGAACCACGGGGGCGGATGGAAAACCATTGAAGAAGAAGGAAAACCATTATTGCCTTTCAAGGAGGTCTGCTGGGACGATACTTCAGGAGACGTTCTTTCAACCAAAAATGTCAGGCAGGCATTTGAAGATTCAGGACAATATATCGACATAATAGGTTTCGACGCATGCCTTATGGGAATGCTCGAAGTGGCATCGGAACTCAAGTCTCTCGGGAATGTCATGGTGGCTTCCGAACAGACGGAACCTCTCTCGGGATGGAACTTTTCCGGTTCCCTTGCCGACTTGAAAAGCAATCCCCTTATGTCGCCGTCGCAGCTCGGCGAAAGCATCGTGGAAAACTATATAGGGCACGGGGGAAACGGCGAGACTCTTTCAGCCGTGGACCTTACAAAAATCGGTTTTTTCAACCAGTCTCTCGACAGCCTTGTTGAAGAACTGATATCACGCGACAACGAATGGCTCAATGTCTATATTGCGAGGCAGTCCACCCAGAATTTCGACGAAGCGTTTTTCCTTGACATTTACGATTTCCTTTACAACCTGTCTATTTCAACGTCAAATGGCGTAATCCTGTCGCTTGTCCACGAAGCAATGGATGCTTTTTCTTCACTTGTAATTGCCAGTTATGCCGCGGATGGATACAGGGCCTGCGGCCTTTCTGTATACTTCCCGCCCTTCGGCGGGGCCATAGACGTTTCTTACAACGGTAATGTCATACTTTTTGCAGAAGAAACTCTCTGGAAAGATTTTCTTGAAGCTTTTGTTTCTTCGGATATTTTTTCCGGTTTCACGCATGTTTACGGGGAAACTTTTGCTTCAGGCCTGCCTTCCGGATGGAGTGTAATTGACGGATATAACGACGGCAAAACATGGGCAGTGAAAAATACCAGCCCGAGGTCCTGGGTTTCCAGTCCTTACCTTAACACCTCTTACATGATGGTTGATAGCGATGCCGCAGGTCACGTAAACATGGACGAACAACTTATAAGCCCTTATTTTGACTTTACCGGATACACGACTGTGTATCTTAAATTCAACCATCTTTTCTGGTATTATACCGATGAAAAGGCAGATGTCGACATAAGAGTCGGCGGAGGAAGCTGGCAAAACCTGAGAAGATACCAGGGCAGCAACTCCGAGGGAAGTGTATTTGCAGACATAACATCAATTGCAGCAGGCAAGGATAACGTGCAGGTTAGATGGCATTATTACAACGCCAATTACGACTGGTTCTGGGCCATTGACAACCTCGAGTTCCTTGTAACTGTTGCCGAACCGCTGGGAGCCGGGGATATAGACAGCAGCGGCGTTATAGATATATCAGATGTTATAATATGCCTGCGCATGGCGGTGGGCCTGGAAATAACGGCAGGTTCCACTGTCTACCAGCATCCTTATACGCCTGAACTTAATGAACTTGCCGATATAAACAGCGACGGAACTGTTGATATATCGGATGTAATACTTGTCCTGCGTCTTTCGGTAGGCCTGGACACATAATTGAAATGGCCCCTGGAAAGGACTTTGCAGTAAAACATCATTTATGAAACAACAAGGAGATTATAAT
>DAOQVZ010000167.1:0-5110 GCA_035341815.1 bacterium | reverse complement strand
TCCCTGCAGCACAGGGGACAGGAGAGCTGCGGCATCCTTACCGGCAACGCGAAAAAATCTTTCAATGTCCGGGGCATGGGCCTTGTATCGGACGTTTTTTCTCCATCCTGCCTCAAAACGCTCAAGGGCAATTACGGAATCGGACACGTCAGGTATTCAACAACGGGCAGTTCTTCTCCAAAAAACATACAGCCCTTCATTGCCGAGTACAGGGGCAAAACCTACGGGATTTCGCATAACGGCAACCTGGTAAACAGCTCATCCCTGAGAAAAGAGCTTGAAAAAAAAGGAAGCATATTCCAGACGACCCTCGACACCGAGATAATAATGCATCTTGTAACACTTTCCCGCAAACCTTCCTTTACAGAAAAAATCCTCGATATCCTGCCAAAAATCAAGGGAGCTTTTTCGCTTGTATTCTTTTCACCCGAAGGAATTATAGCAGTCAAGGACCCATGGAGCTTCAGGCCACTGTGCCTCGGCAAACTTGACAGGGGATACATAGTCGCATCCGAAAGCTGCGCTTTTGATTTCGTGGGAGCCGAATACATCAGAGAGCTGGAGCCGGGAGAAGTGCTTATTATAGATAAAAACGGCATGAAGAGCATATACCAGGAAAAGCAGGAGAAGATAGCCAGGTGCATTTTCGAGTTCATATATTTCGCCAGGCCGGACAGCAGGATTTTCGGGAAAAGCGTATATCATGCCCGGAAAAAACTGGGAGAAAACCTTGCCGGGGAATTCGCTTTCAAGGGAGATATAGTCATTCCCATACCTGATTCGGGCAATATAGCCGCATTGGGGTTCGCACAGAAAAACAAGACTCCGTTTGAAATGGGTATAGTAAGGAACCACTATATAGGAAGAACATTCATACAGCCTTTCCAGGAATCGCGGGAAAGAAGCGTGAAAATAAAGCTCAATCCCATAAGAGAGGTCATTGAGGGCAGGAATATAATAGTCGTAGAAGACTCCATAGTGAGAGGAACAACCAGCCGTTTGAGAATTGATAATCTTAAAAAAGCCGGGGCAAAGAAGATTTACATGGCGGTCAGCTGTCCGCCCATAAGATACCCGTGTTTTTACGGAATAGATTTCCCGAACAAAAAAGAGCTTATAGCCGGAAAGAATTCCGTCAAGGATATAGAAAAAATAATAGGTGTCGACGGTTTGCAGTATATTACCATGGACAAAATGCTTTCTTCGATGGAACTGCCCGGAGAGGAATTCTGCGATGCCTGCTTCACAGGAAACTACAGGGTCAAGTGCCGGTTAAAAAAGGATTCTAACAAAGGTAAATTTGAAATCAGATAAAACGGAGAGAAGCTCTTCGTTGAGGAAAAGATGGAAGGATACCTGGTTATAGAAAACGGAACAGTGCTTAAAGGAGAAACTTTCGGGGCGCAGGGCGAAAGTTTCGGGGAACTTATTTTCAATACCAGCATGACGGGATACCAGGAAATTCTTCATGACCCTTCCTATAAAGGACAGATTGCCGTCATGACTTACCCCTTGATAGGTAACTACGGAATAAACGATGAAGATGTCGAATCCCACAAGATACACCTTGAGGGATTTGTGGTAAGGGAAAGGAGCAAAATATACAGCAACTGGAGAGCTACAAAACCTCTCGACCTTGCGCTTTACGAACACGGCGTCATAGGGATAGAGGGCATTGATACAAGGAAGGTGACGTTAATGCTGAGAGAAAAAGGTGCGCTCAAGGGCGGCCTTTTTACCGGCAAAAATACAAGGAATTACATGCTCAAGAAGGTCCAGGATTCCCCATGCATAACGGGAATTGACCTTGTGAAAGATGTGGCTGCCAAAACCACTTACAGGTGGTCAAAAACGGGCAGGTACAAGGTCGTGGTACTCGATTGCGGAGTCAAATACAACATACTCAGACTGCTGGCGTCAAAAAACTGGCAGGTCACGGTCATGCCTCCCGATGCGCCCTGGCAGGAAATTGTGAAAGAAGAACCTGACGGGATACTCGTGTCCAACGGTCCCGGGGACCCCTCGGCCGTGCCTTACATAGTTGAGACGATTTCCAACATAATTGAAAGATACCCCGTATTCGGCATATGTTTCGGCATACAGCTGATAGCGCAGGCATTTGGAGGCAAAACATACAAGTTGAAATTCGGCCACCACGGGGCAAACCATCCCGTGAAAGACCTTAAAACAGGCCGGATACTCATAACCGTTCAGAACCACGGCTTCTGCGTTGACATGGATACCCTCGACAGCAACTCCATGGAGGCAACCCACATAAACCTTAACGACAGTACGCTTGAAGGCATGGCTCACAAAAAACTTCCCGTATTTGCGGTGCAGTATCACCCTGAACATGCACCCGGCCCGACAGACTCGGTTTACCTGTTTGACAGGTTCAGGGAAATGGTGGAAAAATAAGATGGGCAAAAGAACAGACATAAAAAAAATAATGCTGCTGGGCTCGGGCCCCATTGTCATAGGGCAGGCCTGCGAGTTTGACTACTCGGGTTCACAGGCATGCAAAGCCCTCAGGGAAGAAGGATATACCATTATCCTTGTCAACAGCAATCCTGCAACGATAATGACCGACCCGGACATGGCTGACAGGACGTACCTGGAACCCCTCCTTCCTGACATACTGGCAAAGATAATTGAGAGGGAAAGGCCCGATGCCCTGCTGCCAACCCTCGGAGGACAGACTGCCCTGAACCTTACAATAGAGCTGAAAGACGCCGGCGTACTGGATAAATACTCGGTAGAGATAATAGGAGCCGGCTACGAAGTCATAAAGAAATCCGAGGACAGGGAATTGTTCAAAGAGGCCATAAAACACATAGGGCTCAAAGTTCCGGAAAGCGGAATAGCTTACAATCTCGCCATGGCATCAGATATCGCTGCCAGGATAGGTTTCCCGGTAATAATAAGGCCTGGATTTACGCTCGGAGGCATGGGAGGAAGTGTTGCCTATAACATAGAGGAATTCCAGGAACTTGCCGATTCAGGACTTAAGCTCAGCCCCATAAGCGAGATACTCGTAGAACAGTCTGTCATCGGATGGAAGGAATACGAGCTTGAAGTCATGCGGGACAGGAAAGACAACGTGGTCATAATATGCTCGATAGAAAACCTCGACCCCATGGGGGTTCATACGGGAGACAGCATTACAATAGCCCCGGTACAAACCCTTACGGATAAAGAGTACCAGAAAATGAGAGACGCTTCAATCGCAATAATCAGGGAGATAGGAGTTGAAACAGGAGGTTCCAACATACAATTCGCAGTCAATCCGGCCGACGGCGAAATGGTGGTGATAGAGATGAACCCGAGAGTCTCAAGAAGTTCGGCCCTCGCCTCCAAGGCCACCGGATTTCCCATAGCAAAAATAGCAGCAAAACTTGCCGTTGGCTATACCCTCGACGAGATACCAAACGACATAACACGCAAGACCCCCGCTTGTTTTGAGCCTGCAATAGACTACTGCGTGGTAAAAATACCCAAATTCAACTTTGAGAAATTCCCCCTGTCCAGCCCGTTTCTTACCACCAGCATGAAATCCGTCGGCGAAGCAATGTCCATAGGCAGGACATTCAAGGAGGCCTTGAACAAGGCATTGAGAAGCATGGAAGAAAAATTTCACGGTTTTGAAGATTTTCCCGTGGAGCTTGAAACAGAAATAGGAATTACAAAACCCAATCCTCAAAGGCTTTTTTATATAAAGAAAGGGTTCCGGGAAGGCATGTCTATAGATGAAATATGGCGGCTCTCAAAGATAGACCGATGGTTCCTGTACAACCTGAAAGAGCTCGCTGACTTTGAGGCAGATATCAGCAGGTACCGAAACAGGAAAATACCTTTCGGTATCATGAAAAGAGGCAAGGAATACGGCTTTTCCGACAGGCAAATATCAAAGCTGACAAATAAAAAAGGCGAAAAAGCTGTCAAGGATATGCGGAGAACAATGGGCATAGAAGCAAGATACAACCTCGTGGATACATGCGCTGGAGAGTTTGAAGCTTATACGCCTTACTACTACTCAACCTATGAGCAGCCGGGCGAAATGGAACTGCCGGTCAGAAGAAAAAAAAGGACAAATAATGGTAGGAATAATTGATTTCGGTTCTCAGTATACCCAGTTAATCGCACGCAGGATAAGGGAATTCGGCATATATTCCGAGATATTTTCTTATTCTGTCGATGTTGAGACGCTCAAAAAAAGAGGGGTTGAGGCCGTGATACTTTCGGGAGGGCCGGGACACATCCATTCCGAGCAGGCAGTTGAATTCGATGCCGGCATATTCCGTAACTTTTACATACTCGGTGTCTGTTACGGAATGCAGCTTCTTGCAGAACATTTCAAAGGAAGAGTCTCCCCGGGAACCAAGAGAGAATACGGAGAAACCGTTTTTATGCCGGACAGCCGGGAGCCTATTTTCAGCGGAGTCAGAAAAGAAACACTGGTATGGATGAGCCACTGGGACTACGTGTCAAAACTTCCCGAAGGTTTCGTTTCTATCGGAAGGACGGCCAATACTGAAATAGCGGCGATGAAAAGCCTGGACGGTAAAATTTTTGCCGTGCAGTTCCATCCCGAAGTCATGCATACGAAAGAAGGCAGCAGGATGCTGAAAAATTTCCTTTACAGGATATGCAGGCTGAAAAGAAACTGGTCTGCCGGGTCCATGCTGAAAAAAACAGAGGAAGAGATAAAATCAAAAGTTAAAAACGAGAAAATAATATGCGCCCTCAGCGGTGGAGTCGATTCTTCATGCCTGGCTGCAATAATACACAATGTCTGCGGCAGGAATTCTCTAAGTATTTTCATAAACAACGGACTGCTGAGAAAAGGCGAACACGAAAAAATAGTGGAGGTTTTCAAAAACAGGGTCAACCTCCGTTACCTGAACGCAAGCGAACTCTTCCTGAAAAAACTTTCAGGCGTGGCAAATCCTGAAAAAAAGCGCAAGATAATAGGAAAAACATTCATACAATTGTTTGAAAAAGAAGCCGTTAAATTCGGAGCGAAACACCTTGCCCAGGGTACACTCTACCCTGATGTTATTGAAAGCATATCTCCTCTCGGCGGCCCGTCAGCAAAAATCAAGACGCATCA
>DAOQVZ010000166.1:0-5144 GCA_035341815.1 bacterium | reverse complement strand
TTTTAGTATATATAAAAAACAAGCAGAAACCCTAATCCTCACTTGGTTTTGTATTGTTCTATGCTATGCAAGCAGGAAACTCACGCTGGTGCCGGATTATCTGAAAGGAACAGGGGAGAAGCTGGGGCATAGGTATTGAAATGGCTCTTTAATGACCTTCCATTTTTTCAAATCTTCTTTTGTGCAACACCATTGATTCAAAATATCTTGAAGCAGACCTGGATTTCTGTAACCTTCATTGTGATAATGTATTTCTAAATAATCAAAAGGTTGTTTCCGTTCTGGATTATGGAATATGTATCGAGAGCCCTTTGTGCTTACCCACTCCCAACGTCTGTCTTTTTTGAGGAGAGAAATCAAGTCTTTCTTGGTGAGACCCTTTAATTGTTGCCACTCCTGCTTAGTCCATTCTTTTTTAATGAAAGGGAACATAATTAGATAGCGCAAAAAGGTGTAAAAAAGTAACCATTAGGAATAATATTGCCAACTTGATTGATTTTCTTAAAATTAGGGAGAGAAGTTATAACCCTGAGATATTTATTGCTCTCTACTATGGGATCATTACGTTGTAGGCGCGTTTCTAAAATAGCACATGCAGCTTCATATGCATTTTTTTTAGCTTCTTCTTTTGTTTCTCCTTCTTCATAAACACCGCCGACTCCAGGAGCATATGCTATATAACCACATTCTCCTTTCCTAACCATAATCGCAAAATAATAACCATATCTTCTTGTCATGCTATCACCTCTATCACTTTAATCTCATTTTGTTTTATTGTCTAATCTTCGATAATAAATTATACCAGACCGTTATTTTTTGTCAAGGTCAAACGAGGTAATTCCTGTATATCTTTGTTTGGAAGTCCCCGGAAAAGTCATCCAGAATATCGTCTTTTTCTTTCTCCATAACCGGTGTTGGGCAATGAGGCAGAGCGCAGCAAAGACTTTTGCCTCATATCTGTTTTTTTCACAGAGAAAAATTGTAGATACATTTATAAAGTTAGCCTTGATTCAGCAATATGTTTTAATGAAGCACATCCACGAACACTGAAAGCTATCACTGAAAGAAACAATACCGTTCCTATCACAATTAAAATTATACCTTCTCTGCTTAAAGATATTTCCGTCCTCCCAAATGCGAAGCCTCGAATTACATACTTTGTTAAAAAATAAATAAGCCATATTGCTACTGGGAACCAAAAGAATAAGCCGCCTGATTGAAACTCAGTCTGAAAATCAATACCAAAACCAAATGCTGCCATGAAAATAGATAAAGCTATTGTAAGTCGAAGAAAACCTTTTTTATAGTTCATTTCTTTTTATTGTCTGGCACGGTATCTTCATTATTTATCTTATACTGGGATTTAATGTTATCCCGAACCTGTGTTGCGTCATAAATAATACCAGATACATTTTCTGGTTTCTCTTTATAACACTGGATAACGATAGAAGCGTTTGGCTTGCTAAAACTACTTACATGGCCTCCTTCAATCATTCCAGTTGCCATGTTTATATGAGCAGGAGTAGAAACTACGCCCGTCAGTTCTGAAAAATGACTCACATTCTGCCTTATGAAAAAAGTCTTTTTAGTATTGTATTTATTATATCAAAACACCTGCCAGCAGGGAAATTATATTGGGGACTTAAAATTATTTCATCCTGCAGGCGTTGATTTTTTATGGGAAGGATGCCCTTTTTTATATTATACTCTGGCAATTTTTTGGGGGGTGTAATGGGGAGGGAAGATCCTAAACCTTCTATTCCTGCATCTCCAATAGTTTTTGAAAACAATTCGGGACAAGGAACTTCCGCAACAATTCCTGTCGAAATAAAAAGATGGAACTGGGGAGCCTTTTATTTGCATTGGGATAGCGTTGAACATTTTCTAAGAGTTCAGAGAAATTGGAGCAGATGGGGCTTAGTATTTTGTATATTTATTTCAATTGTCGTTCTATCAGTGCTTGCCGCTATTGAACAATCTGTTACTGAAATACAAAACTCAATACCCTGGTTGTTTGATTGAGAATAAATATTTATTTTACTGTTCTCAACCTGATATAATCATAGTCAAATCGGGGACACGATGCCTGGTCCACCGCTCCCCTTAAATTATAATTAAATTTTCAATCTTTAATGCTTTAAGGAAGTTTTTCTTTGACATTAGAAATTGAAGGACTTTTTAAAAACTCTACCGGTAAATCTTTCCTTGAATAATGTTCCAGAAACTTTTGTAAAACCTTATCGACTTTCTCTGATAGCTTTACGTCCGTTTTAGCAGTTTTAAGTGTTTCTATGATTAACACAGCCTGCTGATTCATTTTCTCGTATATTTTGCTTTTATTGTCCATTTTTTCTATCTGGTTAAAAAATCTGCTCCATATATCCCACGCGAATTCCATAGCTATAGCTTTTTCCTGGGATATATTTTGTGAGTTTTGAAGAAAATTAGCAGCAAATTTGATTCTATCGTTTTCCTCTCCAATGGTAAATTCATCCATTAAGTGAAGTAAGCCATTCCTTATGGAATCTTTAAGCGCATCTCTTTGCATTCTGCTTTCATATTTGTTGAAATACAAATATGCTTTCCAAAATGTTTCAGGTTTACTTTTTATATCCAAAAAACTTTTGGCAAAAATCCAGCCGAATGCTTCAGGTTCTTTCCTGTCCAATTCGATTGCCAAAAGAAATACTTTTTCTTGTTGAGGAGCTATTATTTCCCAAAATGTTCTTGATTTGTCCTTTATTATCTCGTCATACTTTTCCCATTCTGTTTTATAATACTGTGCTTGTTCCTTATTAACAGGATTTTTGGTTTTCATTCCTGGTCCCACTGCTTCCCAGTATTTTTTAGAAATTTCTCCACGTTCAGACTGTAACACGGTCATCTCCTGATACTTATTCCATTCCTCTTCACTGAGAATCTCTTTAATGTTTTCTTCCATAACAGAAAGACCGTATCCTTTATACAATCCTACGCAAAAAATTAGCGCAAAACTGACTAAAAAGATTATTTTTCTAATTTGGGTCTCCCACTTTGTTTGGAAAAAAGGCGATGGTTCTACAGGTGTAAATGACCGTCGGCCTTTTTTTTCGCCGACAGTGATATTAAAACACCTCCTTTTCCTCCTGTCAAATTGACTTGCAAAATAAATCGTAGACAGAAGTTTATATTCATAGAACTATGTAGCCTTTGGGTTTTTATAAGAACCTAAAAGTATGACAGGGGTATGACATTTTTTTCTTTTCCTCCATCCGAACGCTGTTTATGTGCTTCCATACAGCTTTATATTCTTTCTTTTTGAAGCCTTTCATACATAAACATATTCAGTTTTTATTCTCTCAATGAAGCAACCAATTTCAGATATTGCTTTCGCAGTTAAACTTTAACAACTGATGAGAATTGTGTTATGATATTTCATGCCAACCCTTTTAAAGGATTTAAAGTTTGGCTAAAAGTTGTGCCCTGCTGGGGAGACAACTTCAAAACTTTTAAGTTTTCAGAGAAATTTTATCGGATACCAGTGAAAAAAACATATTAAAGGAACCACCATGAAAGAAAAAAGGCCGAGGGTGCGCGAAGGTATAGGAATTGAAATAGGGATACTTCCCACGGGCAGATACAATGCCATAACGGATGTCCCGGGGGTCAGGGTTGGACAGGTAACGCTGATAGAGGGGCAGGATGTGCGCACGGGGCTGACAGCCATTCTCCCGCATGGAGAAGATTTGTACAGGGAAAAAGTTACGGGCGCAGTCCACGTGATAAACGGGTTCGGCAAAAGCCTGGGACTGCCACAGGTGATAGAAACCGGCTCTATAGAGACGCCCATCCTGCTGACAGGCACGCTCAACGTGTGGCGTACAGCCGATGCACTGGTAAGCTGTCTGCTGGAAAGGAACCCGGATATTACAAGCATCAACCCCGTCGTAGGGGAATGCAATGACAGTTACCTGAACAATATTGCGCAAAGGCCTGTAGGGTTCAAGGAAGTGAAGGAGGCGCTCGAAAACGCATCTTCGGGAGAGGTAGCAGAAGGCAACGCGGGCGCCGGATGCGGCATGCAAGCCTTCGGCTTCAAGGCGGGAGTGGGAACATCCAGCAGGAAGGTCAAGGATTACACTCTCGGCGTACTTGTAGTCTGCAACACAGGACTGCTGGAACGTTTCTGCATTGACGGCATTCCCGTGGGAAGGGAATTTGCAATGGTCAGAGAAGAAGCACCCATGGGTTCAATCATGATAATACTGGGCACCGACGCGCCCGCGACACCGAGAGAGCTGGAACGGATAGCAAAAAGGGCGGGCTTCGGTCTTGCACGCGCAGGAGGCACCGCGACACACCAGAGCGGAGATTTTGTTATAGCGTTTTCAAATGCGGACAAGACTAAAATTGCCTCTGAACCGATTCCGGTAAATATGCTGGACTCACTCTTCGGAGCGGCAGTGGATGCGACGGAAGAAGCCATAATAAATTCTGTACTGCGGGCAACAGACCTGACGGGAAACAGAAACAGGACAAGAAAGGCCATCCCCATAAAACATGTCATGGATATCATGTCAAAATACGGAAGAATCAAACCCGGGCACGCCGAGGGCAATGACATATCCGGAAGTATTCAGAAGATTTAAGGCGCGTGCAAAAGCCGGTTATCTGACACGGTGGAAGGCTTAATTTACCGCCATTGCATTTTTGACCCTTTTCAGCCTGCCGTATCTGTTTTCTCCCAGGAGCCATACTGACAGTTCCCCTTCTTCAGGAACAAGGCTGGCGGGAACTGTAAATTTTCCTTTCTTTCTGTCTTCTGCCGTAATCCATACATAGTAGCATCCCTCGGGAATTTTAACGCTTTTCAGGTAAGCCAGTATGGCGTTCATGTTGTCCGAATCAAACTTGACCTCCCACGGCTCTCCGATCTTGAATTCCCCGGCAGGCAGGGTAAAACCCAGGTCGCAGACGGAAAACTCGCAGGCCCGGCTTGAGGAACCGTCTTTCATCACGCAGTAAGCGGTATAATCGCCGCACATGGAAAACCTGCGCTCGACGATACCAGGGCCGTTCAAGGGAATTTCCTCGACAACGCTCTCCCCGCGCTTGATGACAAGAGCTTTAACTCCGAAGCCGTCCCTGTCCATGACGTTTATCTT
>DAOQVZ010000165.1:0-5175 GCA_035341815.1 bacterium | reverse complement strand
TCGGGACAGGCTTTGCAATCTCAGAGATTGCCGCGTCGCTTCGCTCCTCGCAATGACGTGGTCTACTGAACATTCACGAATTTTTTTTCAGGACCAGTCAAGGATAACCTTCCCTGAGTTGCCGGAACGCATGACTTCAAAACCCTTAAGGTACTCTGTAAAATGAAACCTGTGCGTAATGATTGCAGAAATATCAAGTCCGGTCTGAAGCATTGCAGTCATCTTGTACCACGTTTCGTACATCTCCCTTCCGTATATCCCTTTTAAAGTCAGGCCGTTGAAGATGACGGTATTCCAGTCTATCGTTGTTTCGGGTTCCAGTATGCCCAGGAGGGCTATCTTGCCGCCGTGGCACATGTTGGCAAGCATGTCCTGTAAAGCCGGAGCGCTGCCGGACATCTCTAAACCGACATCGAATCCTTCCTTCATCCCGAGAGTTTTCTGTGCGTTCTCTATGGTTTCGGTTCGCGCGTCGAGGGACATGGAGACCCCCATTTTTCGGGCAAGCTCCAGCCTGTAGGGGTTCATGTCGGTTATTACGACGTGCCTGGCGCCTGCGTGTTTTACTATTGCCGCCGACATGATGCCGATGGGGCCTGCCCCGGTAATAATGACGTCTTCGCCGAGCACGTCAAAAGAGAGGGCGGAATGGGTGGCGTTGCCGAAAGGGTCGAATATAGAAAGGATTTCAAGGGGGATGGACGGGTCGGCATGCCACACGTTGGCAACCGGGATACAAAGGTATTCGGCAAAAGCGCCGGGCCTGTTCACCCCTATGCCCGAAGTGTCCTTGCACAGGTGTCTTCGGCCGGCAAGACAGTTGCGGCACCTGCCGCAGACTATGTGGCCTTCCCCGCTGACAATGTCGCCCGGCTTGAAATCCTTCACGTTGCTCCCGATGGACTCGATTACCCCGGCGAATTCATGGCCCGTAATCATGGGAACGGGCACGTGTTTCCGGGACCACGCATCCCAGTTGTAAATGTGCACGTCGGTGCCGCATATGGCAGTTTTTTGTATTTTTATGAGCACATCGTTTATCCCGGGCTGCGGCACAGGAACTTCTTCCATCCACAATCCCGGTTCTGCCTTTTTCTTGACAAGGGCTTTCATTTCAACCTCTCCTGTACCTTTCTACCTTTTCCGGCAGAAAAGCGCTGTTTTTTATGACCTCTTTTGCCGTGCGCAGAACATTGCCGCCTATTATCTTCTTTATGTCGGAATCGGAATATCCTCTCTGCACAAGCCCCACGGTAAAAAGAGGCCAGTTTGTCCATGAAAGGGTGGGTGCCGATTTTTCGAATTTTTTCAGGACGGACTGCGGGAGGTTATATTCTGGCCAGAGTTTTTCCCATCCGGGCCGGGTTTTCTGCATTGCTGGATAAGTGCCCTTATTCTTCTCCTTGAGTTTTGAAAGGTGCCCAACGTCGGTTCCTATGGCAACATGGTTCGGTCCGAATTTACGGGCAGCGTAGTCTATATGGTCAAGGACATCGTTTATGCCTCCGTTGCCTCCGATAAACTTCTGTATGGCGCAGATGCCTATGTATCCGCCGCTTTCCGCTAATGCCTTTATGAGCCTGTCGCTTTTGCACCTGCAGTGTTTATTCAGGGAAGCGCAGGCGGAATGGCTGGCCACGACAGGCCTGGAAGAAGCTTTCACTGCATCAAACCCGGTCTGCTCGCCCGAGTGGGCGATGTCAACAATGATGCCTATCCGGTTCATCTCCCTGACTGCCATTTTCCCGAAGTCGCTCAATCCTGCGTTTGCCGGTTCTCCGCAGCCGTCGCCGAGCATGTTCCTGCGGTTATAGGTGAGGTGCATCATTCTCACCCCGAGCATGAAAAAGAGCTTGAGAAGGTGGAGTTCTTCCTCCGGGGAGTTCCATCTCTGCAAAAGAGGCACTCCGTTTGTCATCATGTAAAGGCAGTGCCTCTTTTCTCTTTTCGCCCGCTCTATGTCTTCGGGGACTACCGCCTTGAAAACAAAAGCGCTTTTCACGTCTGCAACAAAACTGTACCTTGCCAGCCTTTCAAGTATGACGAGCGGGTCCTGTATCTCCTGTCCCGCATTCTGAATTATGCATGTAATGCCCGACTGGTCGAACGCCGCCTTGTATTCTTCCCACTCAACGGGGTCCAGAAGATAGTTGATAACCCTCATCTCTGACCGGTATCTCTGGATTTCAAGGGATGATGCGTTGCTTTCAACAATCTGCCGGATATAAGGTATCGGAACCTCTGAAAGGGGGGAAAAACCGTAAGGTTCTACCACTATTGATTCCCTGTGAAGTCCGAGCCCGTACTCCAGGTCTCTTTTGGAGGGTTTCAATGCCGCCAGTGCGGCATCCCACTGCTGACTGTTGATAATTGCCATTTGCATCTCCTTTTAAATGTTGCATCTCTTAATGTAAGTATAGAATAGCCGAACTTTTTATGCAAGAAAAAAAGGAAATAAAATTTGCAAGAAACAGAGAGTAGATGTATCATAAAAAGGTTAAAAAGAGATAAAACAGCTCTCCTTAACGATAGGATCCTTGTACGGAAGGCTTTTTCTGCCCGGGCCAAATGGATAAACAGGGTAAAAAAAGCAAAAGAAAAAGACAAACCAGGGTTCTGAAATTTCAAAAAGGAATTCCCGGGATAAACCCCATAAACAAGGAGAATAAGATGAGATGGAGTCAATACTTTATGCCAACCTCAAAGGAAGCGCCCTCAGACGCCGATACAATAAGCCATAAACTCATGTCGAGGGCAGGCCTGATAGATAAGACTTCTTCCGGCGTATATACATACCTTCCCGCGGGATACAGGGTTTTGAGGAAGGTTGAGGATATTGTAAGAAAAGAGATGAACAGGACAGGAGCCATTGAAATTCTCATGCCTGCGCTCCAGCCGGCAAACCTGTGGAAGGAAAGCGGCAGACTGGATAAAATGGGGGAGGAGATGATACGTTTTACCGACAGGCACAAAAGACTGATGCTGTTCGGCCCTACCCACGAAGAGGTTGTCACCGATATTGTCAGGAAAAACTACAATTCATGGAAACAGCTCCCTGTAATCCTGTACCAGATACAAACGAAATTCCGCGATGAGATGAGGCCCCGTTTCGGTATCGTCCGTTCAAGAGAGTTCCTCATGAAAGATGCTTACAGTTTCGAGATGAACGAAGAGGGTCTGGATATCTCTTACGGGAAAATGAAAGAAGCCTATAAGAACATATTTTCTGGTTGCGGCCTGGACTTTTCCATACAGCAGGCGGATTCGGGCGTCATAGGGGGAAAATTTTCGGAAGAGTTTGTTGCAAAAGGGGAATGTCCCGAACTGGAGGTCGGCCACATCTTCAAGCTTGGGACCCAGTATAGCGAGTCAATGAAGGCTTTTTTTGTTGACAGGAACGGGGAAGAAAAACCCTTTATTATGGGATGCTACGGAATAGGAGTGAGCAGGATAGTGGCAGCGGCAATAGAAGGAAATTATGATGAAAAAGGAATTATATGGCCTGTTTCGATAGCCCCTTTCAAGGTTATTGTAATACCTGCCAATACGGAGAACAGCCAGATGCTGGAAACGGCGGAAAAGCTCTATAAATCTTTTACGGACAGCAATATTGAGGTTCTTCTGGATGACAGGAATGAAAGTGCCGGTTCTAAATTTGCCGATGCGGACCTCTGCGGAATTCCCCTGTGGGTCATTGTAGGCAGGAAAATCACTGAAGGAAAAGCAGAGATAAGAATAAGGAGAGGAAGAAAATCGGAAGACGTTGAGACCGGCAGGGTGATTGAATGGGTTTCTGATTTTTTGAACCGATAAAATGGGCAAATTACAGGAAACGCTTAAAGCAGGGTTTACTTTCAGAAGAAATGAGTTTCTTCTTTCCGCGGCAGTGTTTGTTTATCTTGTTGTCTACTATTTTCTTCTTTCCGCTATAGAGGTAAAAGAATCCTTCATTCTTCTTCTTCAGTTTTTTTTCATCCTGCTTGAAAATTATATAACAATAGCGGTATACTGCGGTTTAAACGATTCTATAACTGGCGGCAGTTTCAATCTGCAAGGCATATTCAAAAAGGGTGCTTCTTATTTCGGAAGGGTTCTGCTGTATAAAGGTCTTGCCGGACTGACGGCTTTGTGCATGATGGGTTTTGCTTATGGAATGATAGATTTTTTAAAAAATTCTTCCTTTGTTAAAGCTTCAGTTGTAATGGGAATAACGATTCTGTGGCTTGCTTTTCCAGTGCTTATCCTGTTGCTCACTTTTATGGCTCCTTTGATTATTATTGTCAGGGATATCTCCCTGGCAGGAGGGCTGAGAAAAAGTTTTCTTTTTGCAAGGGAACATCTCTCCGATATACTTATTTTTGTGCTTGCCCTTGTTCCTTTCTGGATTTTTGCGTTTTTCTTGCTGAAGGTGTATAATGAAAGTAATCTTCTTTACCGCTTTATCGCGCTTTACTTTATCGCCATGCTGGAAATAATTACAATTAAAGTTTTTATGCTTTTCTACAGGGAGAATTCGGAATAAATTATAAAGGAGTATCAAATGGAAGATATGTTTGAGATTAGATGGCATGGAAGGGGAGGACAGGGAGCCAAAACGGCCGCTCTTTTGTTTGGAGACGCCGCCCTGGCAACGGGAAAATACATACAGGCATTTCCGGAATACGGGCCTGAAAGAATGGGGGCGCCCGTTCAGTCTTTCAACAGGATAAGCCCGCAGCCGATAAGGCTTCATTCAGGTATTGAGAATCCTGACGTTGTCCTTGTTCTTGACGTGACCCTGGTAGGACAGGTTGATGTTACAAGAGGGCTCGATACTGAAAAAGGCGTGCTTATCATTAATACGCCTCTTTCCCCGGATGATATGAAAAAGAAACTGGGTTACACAGGCAAGGTCTGCACCGTGGATGCGTCTGCAATATCTACGGAAACAATAGGGCGGAATATTCCAAATACTCCCATGATTGGCGCCCTTGTTAAAATAACGGGCATGCTGGAACTTGAAGCGCTTCTTGAGGATACAAGAAAGAAATTGACGGTCAAGTTCAGAAACAGGCCAGAGGTAATTGAAGGGAACCTCCAGGCAATAAAAAGAGCTTATAACGAGGTAAAAGGAGCTTAATATGGAAGAAAAAAAAGCAACATGGAAGGAACTTCCCGAAGGGGATATTCTTGAAG
>DAOQVZ010000164.1:0-5233 GCA_035341815.1 bacterium | reverse complement strand
CGGTAAAGAATATATCATTGAAAGAGCGGTAAGGGCTATAAAAGAGGACGCAAAAGAAACTCTGATTTACAGCCTTGCCGAAAGGAATTTTGACAACATTACTCCAAAATTGATAAAAGAAGCGTACCGGCAGGGAGATAGCGTCGCAGGAGAAATCCTCATAGACGTGGGATTATGCCTGGGAGCGCTGTTCACGAGCCTTGTAAACCTGCTGAACCCGGAAATAATAGTGATTGGAGGAGGCATCTCCCAGGAAGCGGATATTATATTTGAAACTATTGAAAAAACCATACGTCAGAGAGCTATGAAAAAGCTTGCACAAAACGTGAAAGTTGTTCCCGCCGGACTGGGAAATGAAACGGGAATTATTTCGGCAGGCGCTCTTGTATTCCAGAAATAATACGAAACAATTCTGCATACTATGAAAATACTATACTTTGGATGTGACGATTTCGGCATTCCCTCACTCGAGAAAATATCAGAAAAGCATGAAATAGTCGGAATAGTTACCGCCCCCGACAAGCCGGGTGGACGCGGTATGAAGATATGCTCCAATATCGTGAAGGAATGGGCTTTGAAAAATAATGTAAATGTACATCAGCCTGCTAAACTCGACAGTATCTTTATCCATTTTCTGAAAAGTCTTCGCATCGACCTGATTTTATTGATATCTTACGGCAAAAAACTGCCGCAAGAAACCATAGAAATGCCGACTCTGGCATCGATAAATGTCCATCCTTCACTTCTTCCGAAATACAGGGGTGCGGCGCCCATGGAATGGGCATTGATAAACGGAGAGAAGGAAACGGGGATAACGGTGATAAAAATGACCGGCAGGATAGACGAGGGAAACATCCTTGCCAGCAGGAAAGTGGATATTTCGGAAAAAGACGACATATTTTCGATAAAGGAAAAGCTTTCTCTTGTTTCGGCCGAAATTATTGACAGGGTAATCGATGACATTGATGAAAAAGGCCTGCACGAATACCCCCAGAAAGGCGTCCCCTGCTACACGAGAAAACTTACAAAAGACGACGGACTCATAGACTGGAATCTGCCGAGTTACAGGATAAATAACCTCATAAGGGGAATGAAAGAGTGGCCTGGAGCTTACACTTTTCTTCAAACGCCCAGGGGGGGGAAATGTTTAAAGATATTCTCGGCCGAGAGAACATGCCAAAATGGCAGTCCGGGCAAACCCGGAGAAATCCTGAACATTGGACGTGATTCAATAGAGGTCGCATGCGGAACGGGAAGCCTGTCAATAACAGAAGTCCAGGTTGAAGGGAAAAGAAGAAACAGGGTCTCCGAGTTTATCAAGGGATACCGGATATTACCCGGAGCTTTTTTTTCAAAGGGGCGAAATTGCTCTGATGGACAGGCTTGAAAAATTTATAAATTCTCTGAAAAATTCAGAATTGTCCCGAAATATAGTATGTATCAAAAAGGTTGAGGAAAAAAAAGATTCGCTGTATGAAATCCCGTCCTTTGTTGATGACTCCCTGAAAAAACATCTGGCGGCAAAAGGCATTGAAAAAATATATGCTCACCAGTCTGAAGGATTACAGCGTTTGCATGAAGGCAAAAACATTATAGTGACTACACCTACGGGAAGCGGTAAAACTCTCATTTACAACCTGTCCGTCATAACTCGAATAAAAAACAGAAAGGGAAGCAAGGCCCTCTATCTTTTCCCGACAAAAGCCCTGACGCAGAACCAGTTGAAAACGATAAGGGAATTCGGAGGCCTTTCAGCCGAAGTTTACGACGGAGATACTCCCGAAGATTTGAGGAAAAGGATAAAGAACAGTTTCCCGGACATTCTCCTGACTAATCCGGATATGCTTCATCTCGCTATCCTGCCTTTTCATCATACCTGGCGGAATTTCCTTTCAAAACTCGATTTTATCATCGTGGATGAAACTCATACATACAGAGGAATATTCGGTTCTCATGTCGCCCACATAATAAGAAGACTCAGAAGGATTTGCAGCTACTACGGAAGCAATCCGCAATTTATCCTTCTTTCTGCAACGATTAAAAAACCTGAAGATTTCGCGCATCAGCTGACTTCAATCCCTTTTACCGCTGTTGAAAAAAGTTCTGCTCCCGAAGGAAAAAAATATTTCATATTCATGGACACGGAAATTACATCTCCCTACCCTCTCGCAATCAAGACGCTTCTTGAAAGCCTCAATTGCGGCCTTTCCACAATACTTTTCACAAAAAGCAGGAGGGCTTCCGAACTCCTTCAAATGTGGACTCACCAGAAAATGGGCATTGACGCCTCCGCAGTATCTGCTTACAGGGCAGGATATCTCGCAGAAGAAAGGCGCGAGATAGAACACAGGATGTTTGAAGGCGAAATTAAAGGTATTATAGCAACAAGCGCTCTTGAACTGGGAATCGACGTTGGCAGTCTCGACTGCTGCATACTGCTTGGATACCCGGGAAGCATAACAAGCACATGGCAGAGAATTGGAAGGGTGGGCAGGGGAAGAAAAAATTCAATAGTCGTCTTTATCGCCATGCAGGATGCCCTTGACCAGTATTTCATAAAGAAACCCGAAGAATTTTTCACAAGGAATTTCGAAGATGTGATTATAAATCCCGAAAACCCCATTATTTCAGAAGCCCATCTTAAATGCGCTGCTTTTGAATTGCCTCTCGGGGAAAAGGATGTGGAATTATACGGAAAAGATTTGCCGGTAAGGCTTGAGAAAAAACCTTTCACAAAAACGTATGACGGCACGAAATACTGTTTCATAGGAAAACCTCCCCACAGAGATATCAATATAAGAACTGTAAGCGATGTTTTTTCCATAGTGGAGTCGGAAAGCGGAAGAATCATAGGAGAGATAGACGGCAATAAAGTCTTTTCAGAATGTTACCCCGGAAGCATATACCTCCACCATGGGAAACAATATGAAACCATATTCATGGACATAGAAAAAAAACGCGTTACTGTCAGGAATTTAAAGGCCGATTTTTACACTCAGCCCAACTGGTGGGAAAAGATAGAGATTCTTGAAGAAGAAGCCTCAAAAAAAGGGAAATTTACCATAAAGCTCGGGAAAATTGAAGTGACAACACAAGTAATAAACTATGAGAAGCGCAGGGAAAAGGATAAAATGCTTATCAGTATTCACCAGCTCAGCCTGCCGCCAAGAAAGTTCCAGACAAAATCCATGTGGATTGAAATTCCAGAAAAAACGGTTATAGATTTCAAAAAGAAAAACATGGATTTTCACGGGAGCATACATGCCATGGAACACGCCGTCATATCAATATTCCCTCTCACGGTGACATGCGACAGGGGAGACATCGGAGGTTATTCATTCCCCTTCCACAACCAGACCAGATCAGCTGCCGTTTTCATATACGACGGATACCCTGGTGGAGCAGGTATTGTTGACGCTGCATACTGCCGCTCAGTTTCGGTGTTAAGAGCGGCATACGAAATTATCAGCACATGCAAGTGCGATTCTGGCTGTCCGTCCTGCATACAATCTCCGAAATGCGGGAACAACAATACTCCGCTTGATAAAAACGGGGCACTGATTCTTTTAAAGTAAAGCTCCCACGGGAATGGCCCCGCGGCTTTTACAGGGGATAAATAGGCAAAGGCGGATGAAACAGGGGTTCTTGATCTGTCTTCCATTATTTCGGTATCTCAGTTCAAATTGCAGAAATTCCGACATAAGCACATGATAAGTTATTGAAGAGGAAGGGAAAGAGTTGACGTGCGAGTGCGCAAGCACAGATGCAAGACAAGGTGAAAAGCGCAAGCGTTCTGACTATAACCTTGCCCGGAGCTGTCTGAGCCTGCCGTATGGCAGGCGAGTCCGCCTTCGCCAAGGCTTCGGCCGGATAAATTCTCCGGGGTCAGATTTCACCGTAGTTCTTGCCTGTGCTGAAGCCAAAGGCGCAGCCTGTTTCGAGCACGGAAACTGCTTTCCTGCCTCTATCTTACTCTTATGTCGGAATTTTATAATTATAATGAAATTTGAATTTTCTGCTTTTTTTGAGTATAATTATTGGTCTAATCGGAGGTATTATGTCATTAATCGTTCAGAAGTACGGAGGCAGTTCTCTTGCAACAACGAAAAATATAGAATATGTTGCACGCAAGGTTGTCGGATGCAAAAGGAAAGGCAACAAGCTGGTTGTTGTGGTCTCTGCCATGGGAAAGACAACCGACAACCTGATAGAAATGGCCAGGAAGGTCCATAATTGTCCTCCTGAAAAAGAAATGGATATCCTTCTTTCCACCGGTGAAATGGTATCCGTTGCGATGCTCTGCATGGCTATTGAAAACATGGGCGAAGAAGCCGAAGGATTCCCCGGCCACTTCGCAGGCATAAAAACAGATAATTTTCATACCAAAGCCAGGATACAGACCATAGAACCTTCGAGAATACTCAGCGAACTGAAAAAAGAAAGCATCATAGTAATAGCCGGTTTTCAGGGCATAAGCCCCGAAAGCGCAATAACAACGCTTGGCAGGGGCGGCTCCGACCTCACGGCAATAGCGATTGCAGCGGCGATAAAGGCCGATATGTGCGAAATCTACACGGACGTTGACGGCATATACACCGCCGACCCTCACCTGCTGCCCAATGCCAGGTTGATACAACGCCTTTCATACGAGGAACTTCTTGAAATGGCCTCAGCCGGGGCAAAAGTCATGTTTTCACGAGCTGTGGAATTTGCGAAGAAATACAATGTTCCTTTTGTCGTAAAATCAACCTTTTCAGAAAAAGGAGAAGGCACAATGGTAAAAGAAATTCTATTGAAAGAAGGGGCCGACGTTTCAGCCGCGGCCCTTGATGAAAAACAGGCAAAACTTACCATATTCAAGGTTCCTGATAAACCAGGCATTTCATCCAGAATATTTAACGCAGTGGGGAAAGCAAATATAAATGTGGACATAATAGTACAGAACGTCAGCAAGGAAAAATATGCCGATATTTCTTTTACGGTAAATATGTCGGATGCCGACAAGGCCCATAAAATAATACAGGAAGTGGCAAAAGATATTAAGGCTGAAAAGGTTCTATGCGACACAGATATAGCAAAGTTGACGATAATTGGCATAGGGATGATGAACCACGCAGGGGTGGCAGGAAGGATGTTTCACGCGCTTGAAAAAGCAGATGTAAACATAGAGATGATAAGCACTTCTGAAACCAAGATATCCTGTGTTATTAAAAAATCCGACGGGAAAAAGGGA
>DAOQVZ010000163.1:0-5265 GCA_035341815.1 bacterium | reverse complement strand
CGTGGGAGTAGCGCAGATAGACATCACCCCGCCCCTGGGCTCAAACCTGGACGGGTATTTTCACAGGAGAATCGCAAAGGAAATAAAGAGCCGGCTTTACATCAAGGCGATTGTGATAGAAGGAAGGGGAAAGCATATAGTCCTTGCTGCAAGCGATGTATGCTGGACGCCCGAACAGATTGTCAACGAAGCGAAGAAAAGAATTGAGGAAACCTGCGGTATTCCGCCCGGAGCCGTTATGATCTCCTCGACCCATACGCATACCTCGCCGGTGCTTGATACGGTTGAAGGGCTTCCTTATTCGGCAGACCCGAAATATGTCAGGGAATTCACGGACAACCTTGTAAAAGCTGTCACTGATGCGTTTAACTCCATGTTCGAAGCCAGTATATACCATGGTAAAACGGATGCGGAGGGTTTTTCCATTTACAAGCTGTGCCGGCTCAAGAGCGGAAAGGACGTGTACGATATCAGACCCATGGACGGCGGCAAGGATGGACGCATAGGATTGTCCGGAACACTTGATAATTCCGTACAGGCGTTCTGCGTCAAGGACGCAACACAGAAAATAAGAGCCTTCGCCGTCAATTACGCATGCCATCCCAACAGCGGCCCCGAAGCCATATGGGCGGAATGGCCCGGAGACATAGCGAAAACGATAGCCGCTGTTTACGGACAGGACGTCCCCTGCATATTCCTCCAGGGAACGGCGGGAGATGTCGACTGCATGCCGGGACTTCCCCATGAACAGATAGGCAGGGGCATAGCCGGGGCGGCAATAATGGCCGTGGAAAGAGCGAGCAGGCCTGCAAACGTACTGCCTGTGGACTGGCGGTACAGGCATATCCCGGTTCCGCGAGCAGTCAAGAACGAAGAAAGCGACAGGTTCATAGACGCACTGAGGAGAAAAAAGGATATTGGGCTGATGGAGCAAAGCTGGATAAACATATACGACTCATGGAACCCCGAACCGAAAGAGACCCAGGTGCCGGTACAGTGCCTGCGCATCGGAGATACCGCAATAACAGGGCTGAGAGGGGAGATATTCACGCCCCTCGGGCTGGAGTTAAAGAAGTTTTCGCCTGCATCCAACACCCTTGTTGTAGAACTGACGGATGAAAAAAAGGGTGGATACGTCCCCTCAACGGCACAGGCCGGACGGGGCGGATACGGTGAGTTCCCCTTCATCTGCAGGCACCTGGTGGCGGAAGCGGCAGACAGGATGACCGACGCCGCTATCGAGATGCTGTGGGAGATGTGGGACTCTTCCAGATAAAGACCAGCAAATAGGAAGTCTTTTGTAGCGGTGCGTCCTCCTTCGTTAAAACTACGGACGGATGAAATTTATCCCGTATAACGGGACAAGTCAGACGCCTTTATCTTTGCAGCACTTGTAGCGGGTCTGATTTATCAGACGCATTTATCTATATTTTTATCGCACGATGTTAAAAGCGTCCAATAAATTCTTGTCCGCCAAAGTATTAGTGGAGGAGGACACGCTACAAATACAGAAAACCGGTAGCCGTTTATACAAGGAGGAACATAGTGAACATGATTAACCATCTGCCAACTTTTTCTTCATATGCAAATGTTAAACGAATTGTTTTGCTTATATCTGCCTGCATTCTTTTTCATCCGGCGGCAGGCCGCTGTTCAGCGCCCGTCAAGATTGAATTTTCCAATCTTGCCAATGTCCTTCCATGGGAAGAGACACCCAGTGCATTGAACTACAGGGGAGTCAAACTCCACAGCTGCAGGGAGACTTTAATGTCTTCCGAAAGGTGGCTCGATATAATTGTGAAACTCGGCAACGAAGATAAGGTCCCCGGGGAAACCCGGCTGGTAGTGAGAATCAAGGACAGGGATTCCGAGAAGGTTCTTTTTGAGGATAACAGTGCTGTCACAAGTTCCAAAGCGCTCGTCAGGATGGATATGCGCAGTCTGGGTATCGAACAGGCCCGGTTAAGGGTTGAGTGGACGGATAAGGATGGCAAGATTCTGGGAATAGGAGAAACATGGATATCGGCAGACCCAGTAGGGCGTCTTGAACCAGGAACACGCATCCCTGTGAAGATAGACCTGCCTGAAGGAGTACAAAAGATAGACGGCTACCCGGTGCGATTCGGAGTGCCCATGCCGGCAGGAGCGCTCTGGACAACGGAAGGGATAAGGGTGGTCGATTCGGCAGGAAGGGAGATTCCGTCCCAGCTTGAGATTGCAGGGAGATGGGCTGAAGAAGGCGCCGTCAAATGGCTCTGGGTAGACGCACTTGTTACAGGGAAGACGGGAGACGAAATATACCTGGAACAGGGAGATAGAGGAAAAGGAAGTATTCCCTCCTCTCCTGTTGTTGTGAAAGAAAACCGGGGGCTTTTTACCGTTTCCACGGGAGACACCGAATATGTTGTAGGCATAGACGGTGCGCTTGTCAAGGAAATCCGCCGCGGTAACAGGGTTGTTGCAGGAGAAGGGAATATGCGCGGACTTTATGTTATAGACCAAAAAGGCAGGCTCGGAAAGGCCTCCGCCAAAGAGGCCTCCATGAAACTGGAATCTGCAGGCCCGGTTTCCGCGGTCATAAGGATAGAGGGATTTTACAGGACGGCAGAGGGAGAGGAACTCGCCCGCCATATAACCAGGCTGCAGTTTTACGCGGGGCGGCAGGAAGCGGCCGTAACCCATACCCTCATACTCACCAGGGACACAAACGAAATCTGGTTCAAGGATATCGGATGGGAATTTGATGTAAGTACCGGAAATAATCCGGTGGCCTTCTTTTCGCTCTCCGCGGAAACCCATGGAAAAAACCTGAACGTTCCACTGGACGGAGGGAAAACCGCAAGCATGCTTCAGAAAGAAGGCGTTTCGTTGGGATTAAGGCCAAACCAAAGATACTTATACCGATGGAATCGGCCGGAGCCGAGTACGCAAATGGCCCCGTATATGCACGGCAAAAATGTATTTGAGATAACAACAGGCAGCAAAGCCCCATTTTACGAAGGTGACGTTATGGGAGATTGGGCCGCCCTCGCGGGAAAGAACTCAGGCCTCATGCTTTCCTGCAGGGATGCGGCCGCACAGCATCCCAAGGAATTCGAAATAAATGGAAAGAGATTGAATTTGAAACTTTTCAGTTCTTTTTCCGGCAAAGAGCTTGATTTCAGGATGGGAGCCCTTATAAAAAACTGGGGTTTAACCCCTATTGAAAATATGGATTCCTTTGACAAGGTTCCACGGAAAGTACTGGAGGATTACATCAGTTTCATATCAAAACATTCCATTAATGCCGTCGGGTGGGCGAAAACCCATGAATTGCTGCTCTCCCCTTTTACATCTACGGATAATTCCGCATCTGCAAGCAGGCTTCATTCCGGGCAGGTATTCGGGCATGTTTCGCCAGAATGGATAAGGAAAACCGGAGCAATAGGTGCAATACATCCCAGGGATACGAAAAATTTCCCGCTCGAAGAGAGTGTCATAGACAGGGTCTTTTGGCGCCTGGTTGAACCCCTGTTCGGCGGGCCCAAAGGGGGATTTATCGACTACCATGCGGGACCTCACGTCCTCCTGCATTCATGGAGAAGCGGCGGCTATTCCGTGCGCTCCGACAGCTGGTATTTATATGCCCGTTCCGGGGACAGGGAAATAAGGGAGTTTGCACAGGGAACCAACAGGGCGTTTTTGGACAATAATATCGCCCATTGTAATGCAAAGAATAAGACCCTCGGACTTTTTGTTGGAGATGACCCCACTCCAGGAACAGCCAGGGGCAGAAACAGGGTTAGAGACCTGCCTCTTTACTGGCAGGGAACAGCAGACCGGTACGAGCTTACCACCGTGGTAAACCTTGACCAGGCCCTCCTTGATTATTATCTTACCGGGTACAGGCGCGCAGGGGATATAATGTCAAATTTTGCCTCGGCAGCCAGGGCAAACCTTAAAAAAGACCAGTATTCTCCGAGAATTATCCTTGCTTTAAGGCACCTGATGCAGGCCTACGAGATTACATGGGAGCCGAGATTGAAAGAACTCATATACGAAATAACAGAACACCAGGTGTATGACCCGGATAGCCCCGTGCTGCTGTCAAAAGCCAGGCCGCACAGAAGCTCCACCTACAAGATGGAGACAGATACGGATACATTGATAGAATTATGGAACCAGTTTCACGACCCGCTCTTTTACAGGATGGCAAAGGCAATAGGGAAGTATGCATGGGCCGAAGCGGAGACTTACTCGTTTATGCTTCCGAACGTGCTTCCCGCACAGAACCGTGCTTCAGGTCTTGCCGGACATTTTCTCTGGAAAGAAACCGGCGACCCGTCAATTGTTTCCCAGTTTGACTATTCACGACGCAGGCTGGTAGCCGCGGTTCTCAACAGCGAAAAGGAAGGTGCCGCAGGAGTAACCGAAATACCCAAGTATTTCCTCGGCCTGCCCATGGCAATGGATATACTTTCACGCACAGGCGGTGATAAGAATAATCCTGCATCATGGCTTGCTTTTAACGTGGAAAAAGCCCCGATAAGCATCTTTTTCAACAAGCCGGGTGAAACCAGGTTTGTAAATCACAGCCATCCTATGCCTGAAGGAGAAACATCCATGGAGCTTCTCGTGAGAACAGACGGCAAGACTTCCATTGATTATGTTAAGGGCCGAACGGAAAACGGGGTTCTCAAGCCCTGGGCTTCTGGAAGCAACATTATACTTAAACCTTATACAGTAATGGGCCATATATGGGCGGGACATGACCTTCACACCATAACCGAAAAGAGCAGCGGGGTAGTCAAGGTGAACATTCCCAGGGATGCACCGGGAGGCCCCTACGAGCTTGTTTTGAACAGGCCGGGAGAATACACGATATTTTCCAATTTACATGCCCCCATGGCGCTTTACGCCCCTGAAGGATGGATTCCTCCGGTTCTCAACCCGCCTGTCAAAATCTTTTTCAGACTCCCTGAAAATGTTAAGACAGGCAGGATTTTCCTTGAGAAGGAAACAGTTCTTTTCACGCCTGAAGGCAAAGCTTTCAATGAAGGATTAAAGCTTAAAGGATGGGTTGAACTGCCGGAAGATAAACCGGGACTGTGGAGCTTTGAGAGTATCGATGCTGGTTTGGTAAAAACGGAGAACCTGCCGGGATTCTTTGCCATGGGCGACCCTTCCTTCTACATGGAGAAACCGTAAAAATTCAAAGGATTCATCAGCTTATATCTTATACCCATTGAGGGCAGGAGCAAGGTGAGGAGGGGCAGTAAAACCGTG
>DAOQVZ010000162.1:0-5335 GCA_035341815.1 bacterium | reverse complement strand
GAGAGAAAAGGCAATATCTCTCTTATCAAAAACAGCGAGAATGAAAAAGGTTTCCGCCTGGTCTCTGTCCCTCCGGAAAAGAAAAACGGGGAAGTTGTCAGTTCCACCAAAATACGTTCCTTCATAAAGCACGGGGAAATCGAAAAGGCCAACGATTTTCTCGGACGTGCTTTTTCCGTGGATGGCAGGGTGGTTCACGGAATTAGAAAAGGAACTTATCTCGGTTTTCCCACCGCAAATCTTCTTTTATCAAAAAAGGTTCATTTATCCGAAGGGATATATGCCGGAAGAGTGGAGTATGACAACAGGCTGTATCCTGCAGCCCTCAATATAGGGGATTCACCCACTTTTGCGGACAGAGAAAAAAAGTTTGAAGTATTCATCCTTGACTTCAACGGAGACCTTTACGGTAAAACGCTCAAGGTATACCTTTTCAAGAAAATCAGGGATATAGCGAAATTCGGCACTGAAGACGAACTGAAGAAACAGATAGCCGCTGATATTAAACAAATCCACAAAATTCTCGCCAGTTTATAAAACCTTGAAAAATGTCATTGCGAGAAAAAAGTCCAGTGTTAATCTTATCCTCAAAGGTTCAGAAGCTTTATTGCATTTTCCCTTGCTATTTTTTTGAATACCGTTTCTGTTATCTTTCCCTTCTCCACCTGAGAAATAAGAAAACCGGGCAATTCAGGATTTTGGTCATTACCGCAGATATCCGTCCCGAAAAAGAGCTTGTCCTGGAATTCAGTGAGAAACTTTGACGCATATTCGGGGTCGCGTGCAAGTGCGGTGTATCCGCTTCCTGCCGAAAGGTCGCCGTATAGATTGGGATACCTTCTCAGGAGTTTCGGCACGACACCTTCCTTTTTCACCGGATACATGGGATAAGTGGACCTGTCAGCGGGAGTTTCAAGCTCCGCTATCTCCGCCCAGAAAGGAGGTCCATGACCGAGAAATTTCAATCTGGGAAACATCCTGAGGCACTGTTCAAACTGGGGAAGTCCCGCGTCGTCATAAAGGCCGTAGGCCCCGCCTATGCGAGTGGTAATGTCAAAAATCAGGGGGAGTCCAACTTTCTCCACGTGCTGGAAAAGGTTTAAAGCCATGGGATGCAGAAAGGGGATATTGGGCATTACCTCTCCTATGCCTTTACACCCACAGTTCTTGTAATGCTCCAGCAGGTAACCCAGGGGAGCATTTGAAGAGTTTGACACGGCTCTCGGGTCTATATTGCAGAAAGGTATAAACCTGTCAGGGTATTTTTCCGTTATCTCAAGAATTTCTTCATTCGACTGGGGAAGATATACCTCCGGACTTACCAGCGGCAGCAGGACAGCTTTTTCTATTCCAAACTTTTCATATTTTGCCAGCAACTGTTCTGGAGTTGAAAAAACCGGCTTCCCTCCCCAGCCGGGATAGGGTCTCTTATAAGCATGTCCATGTATATCTATAAACATTGTATCTCCTTTACCCCGAACTCTTCTTGGAGATTCTCTTCAAGGTGAGGGGTTTATCCTGAACTCGTCCTTGTTTCACTTTCACGGTGAGGGGTTATGATTCACCACTTTGCCCCGTTTACCCCGAACTCTTCTTGGAGATTCTCTTCAAGGTGAGGGGTTTATCCTGAACTCGTCCTTGTTTCACTTTCACGGTGAAGGATTAAGATTTTTACAATACTCTCATTTTATCCCATTTAAACATTTAGTCAAATTAAATTGACACGGGAGAGGAAATATTCTAATATGAAATCCTGTGAAAATGGACAGAATAAAATTTGCCGTGGGATACCAGCTCCAGGAAGAAAAAGACGAGCCTCCCTTCACGGAAATAGTGGAAAGGTTCTTAGAAGAAATTGCCGAGGTTTATTTTCCATGGGCAGACATGGCTTCCGGAAGGGCGCCTCTGCTGAGCAGGAGAGGATATGTATTCTGGGAGGGGCAGAAGAAGCTTGAAGACGACCTCAAATATTTCAGGAAGAAAAAAATAAAACTTAACCTGCTTCTCAATTCCAACTGTTACGGACAGCATGCGGTAAGCGAATACCTGCGCAACCAGGTAGTCTCCGTTCTTGAACATCTTCAAAACCTGGTGGGCGGAGTTGAAATTGTCACCACGGCTTCCCTCACGATAGCCCGCGTTATAAAAAAAGAATTCCCGTCAATAGATGTAAGGGCTTCGGTTAACATGAGAATCGGGACCATAACGGGGATGGAATACCTGTCCGAATATTTCGACAGTTACTACCTGCAGAGGGAATATAACAGGAACATAGGTTATGTGAAGAAAATCAAGAAGTGGACGGACGAAAACAACAAGGGTCTTTATCTCCTGGTAAACAGCGGCTGCCTCAACTTCTGCTCGGCCCAAACGTTCCATGACAACATGGTAGCCCATGAAAAAGAAATTGCCGAGACCGTGAATATCAAGGACTGGCCGCCCACGCTTTGCTGGAACTACTATCAGAACCCGGAAAAATGGAGAGCCATACTTCAGGGAAGCTGGATACGCCCGGAAGACCTTCACAACTATGAAGGCATTATCTCCTCGGTGAAACTTGCCACCCGGATGCACAGCAATCCCATGCAGGTTGTGGATGCCTATGTAAAGAGAGATTTTAATGGAAATCTCGTTGAGCTTTTTGAACCCGGTTTTTCTTCTATCATCTACCCTTACATTATTGACAACAGGAAATTCCCGGAAGACTGGTTTGTGAAAACATCCGGATGCAGGCAGAACTGCGAGGAATGCAATTACTGTGCCGAAGTTTTAAAACAGGTTCTTACAAAAGCATAATGTTTTTGCATCGGTGCCCATACAGAAAAAGAATTTGATGGAGGTCGGTCCTCGGCGTTCTTTGCGGAGGACGGTCCTCCGCCATGCAGAAAACCACAAGACTGTCATCCTGAAAAGTATTTGTTCAGGATCTCAATTTCTGCGACGGGGATCCCCGGCAGCTTAAGTGAGCATGTATGGAAGCGAACGTTTTCAGGAAGCTGTTTATCCCGTGAGGGGCGGGGGTTAACCGTCGTTTCCTCCCCGAGGGGAGGCAGGATGATAATGAGAGGTGCTCTTTCTTGTCATCCTGAAAAGTATTTGTTCAGGATCTCAAAACTGAGATGCTGAATAGAGGCATTTCAGCATGACAAACGGGAGAGACCCTGAGTAAAGACATCTCAGGGTGACAACAAGAAAAAGTAGCCATTTATCCCGTAAGGGACATTCCTTTCGTCAGTACCTTATAGCTTAGTGACGGAAGGGTGCCTAAACATCAGACGGTAGCCGCACTCTTTAGAGTGCGCTGGAGTGAGGACGCAGGCTAAAACCTGCTCAATATTTCAGGAAAAACGTAATTATCACAGGAGGATAAAACATGCTGACTGAAAAGAAAATAAAGGAGCACGCCCGGCTGTGCGGCGCTGATATCGTAGGCATAACCTCTACCGAAAGGTTGAAGAACCTGCCCAGGGAAATGAACCCTCTCTACATATTTCCGGAAGCTAAATCCATAATTGTCCTTGGTTACAGGATATTCAGGGGAGTATTCCGGGGGATTGAAGAGGGCACATGGTTTACAAGCTATAACCTCATGGGTTACAGCGGAATAAGATGGGTATTCCAGCCGGTGACCATGTGGAATTTCACGAAAATCTTTGAGAATGAAGGATACGAAGCCATACCCGTTGTTGATAATTTCCCGTGGTCCAACATAGACAACCTTCAGCCTGACATGATAGGGCAGGATTTCATCAACGTGAACAAGACAGCCTACGGCGACAGGAAAAAATACACGGGCAAATGGTCAAGGGCAGTCAGCCCTTCAAAACCAGCACCCGACATCTTCATCCCTTTCAAGCTGCTTGCCTATGCGGCGGGACTGGGCAGTATCGGCTACAGCGGGATGTTTTTGACACCAGAGTTCGGGCCCAGGCAGATGTTTTCCTGCGTTATAACCGACTTGCCGCTTAAGGAAGACCCGCTGTATGAAGAAGAACTGTGCGACAACTGCATGCTTTGTGTCAGGGATTGCCCTGCAAAAGCCATTTCTCCCAAAGAAAAAGTTTCCATGAAAGTAGCAGGCAGGAAACTGGAGTGGGCAAAGGTTGACTTCAGGAAATGCAGCGTTTCGTTCCACGGGGGAACAAAGGAATTCAACCCTTTCATGGTCACAAAGGAAGATGAAAAAGGTTTCAATAAACAACCCTATACCGAGTCCATGAAATACAAGCTTGGGCCAACGAATTTTGACGGCAGGGGATTGGAAGGCATGAGGGGATGCCAGATGGCATGCTTCATGCACCTTGAAAGCCAGGGCAAACTGAAAAACAGCTTCAAGAGGCCGTTCCGCAGGAAACCGGCATGGTCACTTAAAGAAGAAAGGAAAAACTCTTCCGAAAAATACCGGGAAAAGAGGATGAAAGTAGACGAATAAGGAGATACTCAATGTTAACTTCCGAAAAAATCAAGAAATACGCAAGGAGTCTCGGAGCAGATATAGTTGGTGTCGCCTCCTACGACAGGTTTGACGGGGCTCCGAAACAGCTTGACCCCCGGTTCATGTTTCTTGACGGGAAATCCATAATAGTAATGGGTTTCAGGCACTTCAGGGGAGTATTCAGGGGCATAGAGGAAGGGACCTTCTGGACAAGCTACTGTTCCATGGGCTACGCTTCCATCAATTTCATCCAGCAGCCACTGGTTCTCTGGAACGTCTGCAAGATGATAGAAGACGAAGGTTACGAAGCTCTTCCCGTTCCCAACAATTTTCCGTGGTTAGGCACAAATTGTTACAATCCCACCCGTGTTGAAAACAATGACTATCCACCCACTCAGGGTTTCAGCATGAACGTTTCACCCGATAAACCCCACCCTAACGTGTTCTTACACATGAGACTTTCGGCTTTCGCCGCGGGGCTCGGCGATATAGGATATAACAAGATGTTTTTAAGCCCGCAGTTCGGTCCGAGGCAGCGGCTGGCTGCAATAATAACCGAAGCTCCCCTCACACCGGACCCCATGCCTGAAGGAAGAATATGCGACGGGTGCAAAATGTGCGTCAAGGCATGTACAGTCCAGGCAATACCCACAGACAAAACAGTAAAAATAAGAATTGCCGGCAAGGATATTGAGTGGGCCGATATAGATATGAAAAAATGCGCCCAGGGATTCCAGGGAGCAACACCAGAAACAAATCCTTTCATAGCCACCCGGGAAGACGCCGAAGGCTACACGGGACCCAGGACAGGAAATTACAAGACCCCTTCAATTTACCATTACGCAAGGGCTCTTGAAGGAGCTGCGGGGTGCATAAGGGCCTGCATGATACACCTTGAGG
>DAOQVZ010000161.1:0-5354 GCA_035341815.1 bacterium | reverse complement strand
AGCTCCACCGCTCCATCCTCCCATCCGGGAGAGGCTGCAAAAAGTGGGAGGTCCGGGGACAAGGTTAGTTTGCCCGAAGCCGGCATCATCCGCAATGGCGCTTTGGTATATACCCGTGTATATGTGTGACGGGTCTGTTGTAAACATGTAAGTCTTCGTGCCTGAAAGGAATAAATCGAGGTCCCCGTCCATGTCATGGTCTGCCAGTGAAAGGGTGTTGTCATAGGACGTGTTGAACAAAAAATCTGCAGACGCGGAAACACCGGGCAGTTCTGCGTACGCATTCTCGAAAAATCCTCCACCGGTGTTCAGGTATACGATTGAAGAATTTGGATAACTGCCGATGGGATTCGAAGAATACTGGTCGGCTGTCCTTCCGGTCAGAAGAAGGTCAGGAAGGCCGTCATTGTTCATATCGCCCCATGCGGCAGAGCCGGCAAAAAGGTTGGTGAAAGGCATGTTAACAAGAGTAAAGCCCCCATTCCCATTATTCCTGTAGAGTGCGGTAAAAGGATTGCTGGTTTCATACCTGCCTGAAAGGGCAATATCGAGGTACCCGTCGCTGTCATAATCCCCCCAGGCGGCAGACATCTGCTTCAATGGAGGGAAAACGGATGCTGTTTCGGCAAATATTCCGTCTCCGGTATTCCGGTATATTGAGGTCTTGTCCCTGCCGCCCGCTATAAAATCGATCCGGCCGTCGTTGTCATAATCAGCCCAGGCAATTGTCCCGGAGGCATCTATGGGCTGAACAACAACTGAAAAATTGCCGTTTCCCGAATTGCGGTAGAGGTATGTCTGCCCCAAAACGCCGGACATCTGGCTGCCGGCGCTCACGGCAAGGTCCATCTTTCCGTCGTTGTCATAATCTGCCCACGTGAGGCTGTTTATCTCTTCGGCTGGAAGAAGAACCCCGGTGTCTGAAAATGTGTTGTTGCCGTTATTGCGGTAAAGCCTTGTTACAGGTTCTGTCAAGAGCGCAGACTCGTAACCGTATATGGCAACGTCAGGGTACCCGTCGTTATCATAGTCTGCAACCGCAAGAAGGCTGTTAGCCATCTGGGGAAGATTCCCCGTGACGCCTGCCTGGAAGGTCTTATCTCCGTTGTTTATGAAGAGCCTGGTTGAAGGCACCGCGCTCCCTGTAGTCCAGTCATACCCGGTAACCAGGAGGTCAGGGGCGGAATCATTGTTAAAATCAGCCCAGGCAACCCCTCCCCGCCTTGTGCGCAGCCCGCCAAAAAGTTCACCCGCATCGCTGAAGATACCCGATTTCAGCCATATGTACCAGTTTATCTCTGGAGTCATGGGCGCATCGGGGGATTCAACGGGAAGGTTATCGCCTTTCTGCACGGCAAAATAATTTATTTCTCCTGTTCCTGCAAACATCTGGAGATGAAATACCTCAAGGTACCATGCAAGGTTTTCATTATAGGAGTAATCAGTAAGGTCTATGACTATGCGGCTGTCTTCAAGCGGATAGTCGTTGCTCACTGGCAGGGCGTCCTTCCTCCACTGTATGTTTTCGGCAGGATATCCGGGGGCCTTCTTTTCTCCGGCATATATCTCGGCAAGAAGCTTTCTGCCCCTTGTGTGGTTGATGCCTATGGTGGCAAAAAGTTCGGGCTTGTAGTTAACCCTGTCTATTATGACAAGGGCATCGGGGTCCCCGTTTTTCTTTGAAAGGATGAAATCATAGGCAAGCCATATGAAACCCCCGGCATTCGGATCAGGATTGGCCGTCGGCTCGTTGACTCCCCAGTCGCCTCCCCATGAATTGACCAGCAGCAAAGCGCCGTATTTTGTTTTTCCTTCCACCGCGTCGTAATATTCCTTGCTGTCATCGTAGCCCACAACCGTCAGGGCGTGACCGCCTCGGAACCCCTCATCTGTGTTGCCGTAGAATACGCCATTGTTTGTATATTCACCATTGGGATAAGCATCAAAATTGGAATACACGGGAGTAGTGATGACTGCCACATCGCCCCCCGCAATGTGTTCTTTCAGGGCATCGAGCCCTTCGGGTGAATGTATCACGATAACCCCTGCCTGCCTGCCGCGCCACTCAATCCCGCGTTTCCACTCGGCCTCGGTAGGCCAGTCATCCCAGTCATATTCGCTGTACCATATTGAATACGGCATCTCGGCCCAGCTGGCTATACCATACTCGCATATATAGTCGGCAACCACGTAGTGGCTGACAGCAAGGTCTCCGTACGCAGGTATCCGGGGGGCAATATTGTATCCCCACGCGGGACTGGCTACCCTTTCCGGATTGACGGAGGGATCGGGCCTTATCCATCCGTTTTCTTTCGCTTCCTGGTGGGTCTTCATGTAGTAGCAGGTAGCATAAGCGGCGCAACTACCGAGCTGTCCCTGGCTTGTAACGACGGGAAGAGATGTCGTGTTTTTAACAGAGGAAGGCAGGGCCGCTTTCGTCATTTTTTGAGGCTGGGTAATGCGGAACATCTTGGGACGTATGCGGGTTTCCTCTTCGGGGGTCATGGGACGAACTCCCGTCATACGTGGGTCCGCACTGACATAGTTATTATAAAAAAAGGTGAGAAAGAGGAATAAAAAAACAAGAAGTGCCTTCAGTCTCTTCATTTTGCTCCTTTTGGGAAAGGGTATTTTAATTTACAAATATTGTACATTTGAAAACAGCAAAAGTCAATATATGACTGTATTCATTACAATAGTTCGTTAAGACAAAACATACTGATATTGCATGCACGTAGTTTTAATTGATTTTATATAGATTAAATTGTAAAATTGAAATATGACGACAGATAAACTTTTCATTGGAATTGATACAGGGTCTGTAAGCGTAAATACGGTGATATTGCAGAACGGGAATGTTATTTTTGAAGACTACACGAGAATAAAGGAACAGCCAGCTGAAACGGTCCTGAAAATTCTAAAAAAGATTCTGGAAAAATTCCCTGCCGGAAAAATCGCCTCTGTCGGCACCACGGGTACGGGCGGGAAGTTAATGGCGAAACTTCTCAACGGCACTTTTATAAACGAGATAGTGGCCCAGTCAAAGAGCGCCGGATATCTACACCCGGAAATAAAAACCATAATCGATATCGGAGGCGAAGACGCCAAGATGATATTGCTGCGTTATGACAACAGTACGGACAATATGGTTGTGGAAGGTTTTTCCATGAATACCATATGCGCTGCAGGCACAGGCTCTTTTCTCGACCAGCAGGCAAGCAGGCTCGGGGTATCTATTGAAAAGGAATTCGGGGAGCTTGCTTTGAAATCTGAAAAACCGCCCCGCATAGCCGGAAGATGCAGCGTCTTTGCCAAAACCGACATGATACATCTCCAGCAGCAGGGCACTCCCGACTACGATATCGTTGCAGGCCTCTGTTTCGCCCTGGCACGCACCTTTAAAAGCAATATCTGCAAGGGGAAAGAAATGAAACCTCCCATTGCATTCCACGGAGGAGTAGCAGCCAATAAAGGAATGGTAAGAGCCTTCAGGGAAATACTCGAATTGTCAGACAGAGAATTTATTATCCCTCAACACCATGCATCCATGGGAGCAATCGGCGCAGCAATTTTATCAGGTGAGGGCAAAAATGAATTCGCAGGAATCAAAGAACTTGAGGAATACCTGAAAAATCCACAGGCACAGAGAAAAGGGCTTCCTCCTTTATCGGACAAAGGCATAAATGGGAAAAAACCGGAGGAGCCGGAAGCAAAGACAGAGAAGAATAATTCCTCACCCGGCATAAAAAGAGAAGGATTTCTCGGAATTGATGTAGGCTCAATAAGCACCAATGTCGTTGTCATAGACAGGGAAGGCAAACTGCTTTCATGGCGTTATCTGCCTACTGCAGGACGCCCTATAGAAGCCGTAAGACAGGGGATAAGGGAGGTAGGGGCAGAAGTTTCCGGATGGGTCGATATAAAAGGCGTAGGAACGACAGGTTCGGGAAGATACCTTATCGGCGATTTCGTGGGTGCGGATATAGTTAAAAACGAAATTACCGCACAGGCTACCGCGGCTATTTGGATAGACCCGTCCGTGGATACCATCTTTGAAATAGGAGGACAGGATTCCAAATACATAAGCATTGAAAAAGGGGCAATCGTGGATTTCGAAATGAACAAGGTATGCGCAGCAGGCACCGGCTCCTTTCTTGAAGAGCAGGCTGAAAGGCTCGGCATAGACATTAAAGATGAGTTTGCACGCCTTTCGTTTTCTTCAAAGAACCCTGTCCATCTTGGAGAAAGATGTACTGTATTCATGGAATCTGACCTGATACACCACCAGCAGTCAATGGCAAAAACGGAAGACCTGAGCGCTGGTTTGTGCTACTCGATAGCCCAGAACTATCTTAACAGGGTTGTGGGAAGAAAACGCATCGGCAGAAACATCTTCTTCCAGGGAGGGGTTGCCTTAAACAAGAGCGTGATAGCCGCATTCGAAAAGATTCTCGGCAAAAAAATAACGGTTCCGCCTAACAGCGAAGTTACGGGAGCGATAGGAGCAGCGCTCGTGGCGAAAACGGAATCGCAAAACTGGACGATAAGCAGTTTCAAGGGATGGGATAAAATCATCAACGCCAAATACGAGCTCCGTTCTTTTGAATGCAGAGATTGTCCAAACCATTGTGAGATAAGAGAGGTAAAAACAGAAGGAAGCAAAACGCTTTATTACGGAAGCAGGTGCGAAAAATACAATATGGACAGCTCTGCTCGCAGAAAGAAGAGCGGACTCCCTGATTTATTCGCAGAAAGGGAAAACTGCCTTCTCAATCTTTATGAAAAGAAAAACGGAGGGAAAGGCAAAAAAAAGGTGGGGATACCCAGAGCCCTTATTTTTTATGACCTTTATCCCTTCTGGGAAGCTTTTTTTGACACCCTCGGCTTTGAGGTAATCCTGTCAGACAAAACAAACAAAAATACCATACGGCTCGGCCTTGATGCAATTGTTGAAGAAACATGTTTTCCGGTTAAGGTTGCACACGGGCATATCGCAAACCTGCTGGAGAAAAAAGTGGATTATATTTTTCTGCCCATGGTTCTCAATATGGAACAGAAAAACCCCAGTATGGAGCAGAGCTTTAACTGTCCTTACGTGCAGACGCTCCCTTTCATAGCAAGGTCTGCCTTTGACTTTGAAAAAGAAGGGGTGAAACTACTGAATCCCATTATTGCTTTCGGATGGGGAAAAGATTACGCCGCAAGCAGGCTTATGAAACTGGGCAAAAAACTCGGAAGCGGCAGGAAATCAACCGGAAAAGCTATAGATGCCGCGTATAAAGCCCAGTCTCTATACCAGAAAACTCTCAGGGAAAGAGGAAGAAAAGTACTGGCTACACTGCCTGAAAACAGGG
>DAOQVZ010000160.1:0-5460 GCA_035341815.1 bacterium | reverse complement strand
CGACAAGCGTCCTGAAGTGGATTGTCCTTGCCGCTTTTATCGGAATTCTCGTGGGGTTTTCGACAACTGTTTTTCTTAAAACACTTGATTGGGCAACAAGAGCCACATCCGGGCATGCCCGCTATTATCTTTTGCTGCCTTTTGCTTTTCTGCTGAGCACTTTGCTGGTCAGGTATTTTGCTCCCGATGCGGAAGGGCACGGAACCGAAAAAGTTATAGAAGCCGTTCACAAGCAGGCCGGGAAGATAAAGTTTTCCGTGGTGCCTGTAAAGATTCTTGCCACTGTGGTGACGATAGCCGGAGGAGGTTCGGCAGGCAAGGAAGGCCCTTCAGCCCAGATAGGAGCCGGACTCTCTTCTTTTTTTTCCGACCTTTTCAGGTTTGACGATACAGACCGAAAGAAATTTGTCATATGCGGTATCAGCGCCGGTTTTGCTGCCGTATTCGGCACGCCTGTGGCCGGGGCTATCTTCGGCATAGAAGTGCTTTTTATAGGAGGGATGCTCTACAATGTCCTGCTTCCTTCAATTATTGCGGGGATTACAAGCTGTTATACGGCATCAGTTCTGGGCATGAATTATCTCTATTATCCCGCGAGCTGTTCTTTTGATATAGTTAACATATTCAGCAATAACCTGATGCTGGCAGTTATAGTTTCAGGATTTTTTTTCGGGTTCTGTTCGCTTGTTTTCATTGAGACAATGGAGTTTTTCAAGAAAGCGGCAGGAAAAATCCGGCTTGACAAATCATTAAAAGCCCTGATAGGAGGTATATGTCTGACAGCTCTTGCACTTGTCTTTTCCGGGCGTTATCTCGGACTGGGAATTGACACAATCCATTCTTCCCTTGTTCTGCCCGGATTCAGGATTGTCTGGTATGCTTTTCTCATTAAGATACTTTTTACATCCATTACACTGAATTTCGGGGGAAGCGGAGGAGTTGTTACGCCCATTTTTTTCATAGGAGCGACTTCCGGAGTTCTTTTCTCGACGATGTCAGGAACAGACTCAAATTTTTTCGCAGCCATCGGTCTTGTAGCCGTTCTTGCCGGGGCGGCGAACACTCCCATTGCTGCAACCATAATGGCAGCGGAGCTATTTGGCATGGACATGTTTGTTTATGCCTGCGTGGCCTGCGTCATAAGCTTTTTCATAACAGGCCACCGAAGCATCTATCCGTCACAGATTCTGAACATCAAAAAATCCACGTCCATAATGGTGGAATCAGGTACGGAAGTGGAACATCTCAAGGTTTCTCTGAAAAAGAGAGAAAAGAGTCTCATAGGATTGTGCTCCGCTATTGCAGGCAGGATAATAAAAAAAACAAAAGATGAGCATGATGCAAAACAGTAATAATTGACAGGACATCCTGCTTAAATTATAATAGCCAAGTTTGTAGCCAGAGGGTTAAAATGAAAAAAAAATACATTTACGAGATAGCCGGCTGTACGGCTTGCGAGGAATGTCTTTACGAATGCAGGTTCAACGCGATAAAGATGACGGATAAAGGCGCTGTGATAGACCATGAAAAATGTACAGCTTGCGGCAGATGTTATGACAGCTGCCCCCACGGGGCAATACACAGAAAGGAAACTGAATCTTTTACCTGAAAGGAGTTTAACACAGGAGGGATAGAGAGCATGGAGATTCAATATAAGAACGGCAGGATAAGCCAGCCTGAGAGGCTGCTTGACATGGATGGGGAATATGATGTTATAGTTACGGGCGGAGGGATTGCCGGCGTGGGAGCCGCAATAGCGGCGGCAAGAAGCGGATGCAAAACCCTTCTTGTAGAAAAGGAAACCGCTTTAGGCGGTCTTGCTACGATAGGGCTGGTAAATATCCCTCTCGATTTTCTCTCAAGCATCGGCAAGGAGATGTACGCGGAACTCGAAAAGGTCGACGGGCTCTGGAAAAGGAATTCCGACCCGGAAAAGCACAAGCTGGTTCTTGACAGGATGGTTCTCAAGACCGGATGCAGTGTGCTTCTTGACACGTATGTCGTTGATTCCCTCATGGAAAAAGGCAGGATATGCGGGGTTGTAGTTGAAAGCAAGGCAGGCAGGAAAGCCATCCTGGCAAAAAGGGTGATAGACTGTTCCGGAGATGCCGATGCCGCGTATTATGCAGGATGCGATTACAAGGTGGGCAGGGCCAAAGACGGATTGACCCAGGCATGTTCGACGGAATTTCGTCTCGGAGGAGTTGACTGGGACATGTATCACAATTCTGATTTCCAGGCGAAGAATCCAAGGTGGGTCAAGGTTATTCGGAAGGCCCTTGAAAACGGGGATATGCCTTACATGATAGAAAACCATCTTAACTGGATGACACATGTTCCCGGCCGGCCTCAGCATTGCGGCAAGGACGAGGTAAGCATCTGCATGGCCCATTCGCGCAACTGTCATCCTCTCGACAACCACGACCTGACAAGGATGTATATAGAAGGGCGGGAGCAGGTTGATATACTCTGGAAATTCATAAAGAAATATGTTCCGGGCTTTGAAAACTCTTATGTCATAGATACGGGAACGCTTCTTGGAGTGAGGGATACGAGAAGAATTACGGGAGAGTATATCCTGACCGGAAATGACCTGGCAAACCACAGGCATTTTGACGATGTTATAGCCGTAAGCCGCCACGGGTACGATATACACAATCCCGACAGCGTTGGCAATATAAAATTTGTCGAGATGGAAATCAAGGGAGAAAAAAGGTTTGTCATATACAAGAAAGCCACGATAGCGGCAACAATGATTGATTTCCCCGAGAATGATGTTCCTCCGGGAGGAGTCGGGATTCTATGCGATGCACAGGGAAGAACCGGAGACGAAATGGAGTTTCCAGATCCTGTATTCCATGATATCCCATACCGGTGTCTCGTGCCATTGAAGGTTGAAAACCTTATGGTTGCGGGCAGGTGCCTTTCCTCTGAGTTCGAAGCGCAGGCGGGAACAAGGCTTATCATGTGCTGCATGGCCATGGGAGAAGCGGCCGGAATTGCCACGGCCATGTCTCTGAAGGAAGGTGTATCTCCGAGAAAGATAGACGTGAAACGCCTTCAGAAAACCCTTCTCGAACGGGGCTGTGATCTCGGACAGGAGTACAGGGAAATAAAGGCGTAAGGTATCAGGATGTTACCAGTTTTCCATAGTGGCCTGGTGTTTCGTAAATTCCGCCGCTGGTCCTGTAAAAATCTTCCCCGAGCATGAATATGCCTTTACGGGGGCTAATCCATTCCGAACCGGCCATGGGATGGCGTGCAAGGAGGTCTTCCCAGTTCCTGTAGTTCTGGTGCCCGTTGGATTCAAGAATTGGAATCCTGAAGCCCTTGTACGGCTTAAGCCTGCATGCGATGTTCTTGTTCCATTCCAGCAGAGGAGGTATCACCGTCAGGTCTGCGCAGAAATATTCCATGCCGTTTTTTTCCGCCTCGTTCAATATCTTCAATGTCATGCTGAGCGTCTTGGCAATGGGTTTAAGGGCAACTCCCCTGTACCCGAGAGAGGCTCTTTCGGCAGTGTCTTTCTCCGTGTGGGCGCTTTCGTCGGCGATTATTTTTACGGGAAAATCTCTTACGTCAAACTTGAGGTCTTCGGGAAAAGGCTCTTCAATTATTGCTACCTGTTCAAGTGCCCCTATCTTGTCAATAAAATCTACCAGTTTCCATAACCTTTCCCTGCTGTCGTACCTTCCGTTTGCGTCAAAGTAATAAGGAAGTTTTCCGTTATCCGTGTATTTTGTGCGAACTCCTGAAAACCTTTCATGGATGCTCTTTATCCTTGCCTTGTCCCATTCAAGCATCTTATCCCTGTCTCCGTCTTTATCCGGGTCTGAACCTATCTTTATCTTAAGGGTGAAAAATCCTTCATCTATGGATTTCCCTATATCTTCAAGGGGAACTCCGTAGGACACAAGTGGAATGCAGGCAACGGATGGATGTCTGTAAGCCAGAGGCTTCCTGTATTTTTCGGGTATCATCGTGTAAAAATCCCTCAAGTTGTTTTCCTTTGCGAAAAGTATCCAGAGTGCGTTGTCGAGTGCGACCAATGCGTTAAGAGTAAAGGTTTTTCTCAGGTCTTTTTTGCCCGTGATATTGGATGCGTAGGAATGTACTTCCTCAAGAATTTCTTCCTGCGCCGTTATGGGATTCTCTATTTCCATTTCTTTCAGCAGGTTTGCAGCGTATTCCGTGACGGCAGACATGAGTATATTGCCGCCGGCTTCGCTGTGAGAAGAAAATACGCTTGCGTCAGACCACAGTATGCTTTGCGTTCCCAATCCTATTGCGTCATTTCCCGCACTTTCGAGGCAGACAGCCGTCTGCCATAAACTGCTCAGGTATCCGCCCTTGAAACCGAGGGCGGTTTTGAGAGGCTCAATTTCGAAATTAAGATTTACCTTTTTAATCTTCATGTTTTTTTCTCTCCCATGTTATTGAATTATTTTTGGACAACAACTTGAATAAATTATACAATTATCCCCATAAAATGGAAAATATTCAAAATTACAGGGTTTTTATAAGCTTTGCTTTTGGAATTGCTTCTTTTGCAAGTCCCTGCATACTTCCTCTGATTCCTGCTTATATCTCTTACATAACAGGAATTTCCATAGATAACCTCAAGGCGGGAGATACAAAAAGGCAGAAGATACTTTTCCTGTCTCTTTTCTTTGTCCTTGGTTTCACAATTGTTTTTACACTTCTCGGCGCTTCTGCAAGCTGGCTGGGCAACCTCCTTTTTTTAAAGCGGGATTTAATAAGAATGGCAGGTTCGCTGCTGATTATCCTGTTCGGTCTCCATCTGACAGGCATATTGAAACTGAAGCTTCTCTACTCTCAAAAGAAATTCAATTCGAGCAGGATTGTTTCGGGCTACCCGGGCGCACTCGCCATGGGTATAATTTTTGCTTTCGGCTGGACGCCCTGTGTAGGGCCTGTTCTTGCGTCCATACTGACGATGGCTTCAATGGAAGATACGGTATTGAGAGGAATGGTGCTTTTATTTTTCTATTCCCTTGGTATAGGGGTGCCTTTTATACTTACGGCGCTCCTGCTTGAAAAAGCCCTGAAAGTTTTTTCAAAAGTGAAAAAATACTACTCTATCATCCAGAAAGCCACGGGCATTCTTCTGATATTGATAGGAATCCTTCTTTTCTTCAACAAACTCAGGATATTTATTCCCGCCTGAAATAAAAAAGCAGCCACTATATAAATCCAGTCAATTATTTCTTCAACGGGAAACACTTGAGGTATCCGATTTCCGGAAGCGCTCCTGCAAGAGGCCTGGCGTAATTTATAAAAGCTTCGGTAACATGGTTGCCATTCCTGTTGATAAATCGAGGGTCCATGCTGCGGGTGTTTTTTGCCACCTTGTTCAGAGGCACCCTCTGGTAATATACCGAGTATTTTTTCCCCGTCTTTCTTTTTATCGCGATTGAACCGTCTACATCGCCGGATACC
>DAOQVZ010000159.1:0-5464 GCA_035341815.1 bacterium | reverse complement strand
GGGATATAATGAAGATTGCCGGACTCGGGGAAGAAAACCTGCCGGACCTGCTCGGGTCAAGTTCCATGGGCGGAACCACCACAAGGAAAGCGTCTGAACATCTGCATGTGCAACAAGGAACTCCAGTCGTTTCTGGCGGACACGACCAGTACTGCGCTTCCCTCGGAGTGGGAGCCCGAAAAAAAGGAGACTGCATGCTTTCGTGCGGTACCGCCTGGGTGCTTCTCATAACCGGAGACCGGCTGGTATTCCTCCCGGGAAAAGGATGGACGCCGGGCAGGTACGCAGCCGAAGGCATGTTCGGACTGATGGCTTCCATAGGAAACGCAGGAATCATACTTGAGTGGATGAGAAATAACATAAAGATAGACCGAACAGCCGATAGCATGGAAACGAAAGTTGTCGTAGTCCCTGATTTCTCGAAAGGAAAAGGGACAGTCAGAAACATCAGCCTGTCCACTACAGGGACAGAGATATACCGCGCCGCCATGGAGGCCCTCATATTGAGGCTGAAGGAAAGGCTTGATGAAGTTGAAAATGAGAACCCCGTAAAACGTCTTTTCATGGTGGGAGGCGCTACGAAGGAACCTTTTCTTCCCGAAATGGTAAGAAAAATAACCTGCAAGGATCTCCTGATGCCGGATATTTCAGAAGCAGCCGGAAAGGGAGCCGCCCTTCTTGCCATCAACCGCATATGAACCCATGAAAACAATTATAATAAACTACATTCCGAATAAAACGCGATTTATGGCATGCCTTTTCTTTTTCCTTGTTGTTCAGATATCAAAAGCGGGGATTTTCCCCCTTCGGATAAACGACGTTTCCGGAGTTGATTCCAATTGGCCCATGGTGGCAAGCCTGCCTTTTGCGGAAGGTGAACTCAGGGATGTTTCACAGGTGCGGATAACCGACGGAGTGAAGGAAATCCCTTCCCAGGTGGACGTGGCGGCAACATGGCGCGACGGCAGTATAAGATGGGCGCTGGCAGGATTTACGGCCCCTACTGTTAAAGATTACACGGTAGAGTTCGGAATCGGGATAAAAAGGGCGCCATATCCCAATCCCCTGAAAGTAATTCGGAAGCCGGACGGAGGGATGGATATTGATACGGGCAGCGCGGTATACCATTTTGAAGGCAATAAGCTTCTTCCGGAAAAAGCATGGCTTCTAAACGGCCTGTCAAGAACATCCATTCTCGAGAAATCCGGAGACGGAGCGTATATTGTTGACAACTCCGGCAGAACTGCAAGGGTTGCAGGAGACGATTCCGAAGTAAAAAACGAAGTCATTAAGGAAGGAAGCGGACGGGTTGTATTGAAACGTTCGGGATGGTATCTAACAGATACCGGGGAAAAAATTGCCCGGGCGGAGTCATGGTTTTACTTTTCGGCAGGAGTACCTTACGTAAAAATCACCCACTCCCTTATTCTTACCGAGGATACCAACCGTCTCTGGATAAAGGATTACGGGCTCGAGTTCAAAACTCCCGTATCGCCCAGGGATGTTTACTGCGCCTCGGGAGAAACAGGCAGTGAAAATATCAAGAAGATAGAGGCGTCCGGCAGGGAAATATTCATGCTCCAGGACCAGTTCCCGCACTTTGCAGAAAGGGATTCGAGGGGTGTCATAGGAAGCTGCGAAAAAGGGCATGAAATGGTAATGGAAGAGTTCGAAAAAGCAGGAGACTGGGCTTATGCCGACTATGGCAGCTTTGGCATGACCATTGTCATGCCATGGCTTGCGGAGAGGTTTCCAAAGGAGATATCATTCGGGACGATGAGCGGCAGGGCAGTACTCTGGTCAGGGCGCAGTAAAAGGGACCTTGACTTCCGTTCCACAGCTCTTGCAAGGGATTACTGGAAAAGCTGGGCAGTAAAAGGACGAGGAACACCAGGATTGGAAAAGCTTTCCAGAATCCCGAACAATGCACAGGGAACATCCCACACCCACGATATATGGTTATTGCCAAGCACTGGTGGAAACGGTCTGCCCGAAACGGAAAAAAGAGCAGCCCGGGCGGCATCAAGGGTTCCCCTGGCCATGGCCTCAACAGAAAGAATCTGCGCCACCGAAGCCATGGGTTTTCCCATGTACCACAAGGATACTGAAAGGTTTCCGGTGGAAGAGGCCTTCATATCAGATTCATGGGACAGGTTCACTCTGCCTCAAAGGATATTCCCCATGACAGGTTTCATAAACTGGGGACACTGCCCCTACCTGAGCTATCATCTGGTTGAGGGAAGATGGTATGCAAGCTTCGTGGCTTACGGCAACATGAACGGATATAACGTCAGAAGGAATGTCTGGCATCTTTACGCGCGAAGCGGTGAAAGAAGATACTTTGAATTCGGCCATGCATTCAACCGGATACTTGGAGACTTCGGAATTGCACACTGGGAAGCCAGCGGGAAGCCGATAGGTTCCTTTACGAGAACGGTTCCGCCCATACATTTCCTTCCTTACTACTGGGGCAACACCCACCTGAAGTACGAGATGGGAAACAGCTCAAGCGATATCGGCAACTGGCTTATGGAGTATTACCTTACGGGAAACGAACAGGCAAGGGAACTTACAGTGACAGCCGGAGAGTCCATAAAAAGGCTGTGGAATCTTCAGGAAGCGCTCGATTGGGAAAAGACCCTTTCCTTCCTCGCTCTGAGGGCGCTTTCAATACTCTACATGCGCGAATGGGACCCTGATTTTCTCCGCATGGCAAGCGAACTGGCCCATTCCCTGATAAAACTTGAGGAACAGACAGGCGTTAACCCTGATTACATGTCCTACAGGGACGCCATGTACAAGGACCAGAGACATACGATTGACCTTTATTTCTACTACAGTGCGACAGGCGACGAACTTGGGAAAAAAGCTTTTTTAAAAATACTTGACCACAGGTACAGGTACAACCGCAACGAAAAAGCCATCTCATATCAGAACAGCTCGGCTTTTGCCTACGCCATTGCTTACATGATGACCGGAAATGCAGGCTTCAGGCGAATAGCACAGGAGACTATGAATGACTCGTTGGCAGGTTTCTCTTCCACCCTTGCGGAAACATTGGAAAAGATGGATAAAGACCCGGGTAAATGGGTAACATTTCCCAGGCTGAACAATCCCGTTCAGACACACCCTTTTCTCGGCATGCCCACAGTTCTAAGAATGATTGCCGATGAGGGATTTTTAAAGGGGGGATTCCCCGTTCTCGTTAAAAGCAACGACATGACCCGGGCAGATATACTTTTCGAACATGTGAGAGGAAAAGAAACAGTAATAGATATATACTATTCCACGAAGGACAGGGGAAAGGTCAGTCCTACAGTTTTCCCCTACCCTCTCCCTGCCAGAAAAACGCCCCTCGGGGGGATCAAAACTGAGCTTGAAGAGAGAATCCCGAGCATGGTAAGCGAAACATTGAACAGGCCTGTAACTGACACCTGGTACTACAGCGCCAGGGTATCCATGCCCGCAGATTTTAAACCAGGCCTTTACACTGCTTCACTTGAAAGCGACGACCCCTACACCGTAATGGACACAACAGCCTCCAGGATTGCACTTTACTGTCCGGACGGATTCTGGTCTGCGACATCATCAGGAAGCAGCGAGCTTGGAAAAAATAAACCTTTCTTCTTCAGGGTGCCCGAAAAACTCGAACGCCTTGACTTATTCCTCGGCAGCCCTCACCAGGTATGCGGGCCCGACGGCAAGGTGATAGTTGAATTCCACGAGCGAAACACGGGACGGTTATCTGTACCAGTTGAAAACCGGTACGGATTCTGGAGCATAAGCGTTCCGGCAAACCATCCTTCTTCGTTTGTAAGACTTCTGAACATTGAACCTGTCGTATCATATGCAACGCCTGAAACTTTACCCGATGAAACAGGAAAAAAAACGTTGCCCGAAATGACCGACCCGCCGCAACCGCCGGCAGGAATGGAATTCGTCTCCGGTATATCAGGCAAAGCCCTCAGGCTTGCCGGAAACAAAACAGTAAGTTTCCCGCTGGGAAAAGAAATAGGAGACAAAAGCTATTCATACTTCCCCGGCCTCCAGGGAACCATTGAATTCTGGTACCGCCCGGACTGGGCAACCCAGGATATTGTTCTTGGAGCAAAAGATTCTTTCAAAACAAGAACTCTCCTTGAAGGACCACACATTCATCTCGGTTACAGGTATGGAGTACGTATGGGCAGGTCTCTTTATTTCAGCGATATCATAATGGAACTGCTGGGGACTTTTCCGGGTGCGGAACCTTTCCGTTCTTTCTTACAGGCAAAATCCCTTATAGGGAGAGAAGAACACCACCTTTTCAAAGCTGGAAGGTGGAACCATATAGCATGCACATGGGCCTACCAGCCGGCTGAGAAAACTCTCCCTGACAATCCTGTACTCGGAGACCTCAAGTGGCCTTCAAGGTGGCGCTTCTTCGGACCTCTTGACAGGGAAGACCCGGTCCTTCCGGAAGAGGTTTTAAACTCCTATCCCGAAACAATCGAGATAAATGGAAAGAGATTCGAGGCAAAGGAAGTCTCCGTTTTCAATACAAGGTATGATTTTCCGGGGATGCTTCAGCACGAGCCAACAGGAAAAACAGTTTATGTGTTCATCAAGATAAACTCGCCGAAGGACCAGGAAGTTACCCTCGGCATGGGAGCAGACTGGTGGATGCAGGCATGGATAAACGGCAAGCCCATACACGATACAACTGCGACATCCAACAAGCATTACCCTTTCTCCATATGGAACCACATGGTAAACACCAAACTTAAAAAGGGTGATAATATACTGGCAGTCAGATTTATCAGGGGAGGAGGCTCTCTCCTTGCCCTCGGAGGGCCGCGGGAACTTAGAACCCCGGATATGTCAACCCTCAAATGGGCCTTCACAATTTTTGTGAACGGGGTGAAACTGGACAGCTACAGGAATCCGCAAAGGGACCGTTTTCTCCGTTCCCCCGGAGATAAGCTCCATCCATGGCAGTCAAAGTGCGAAGTTTTTACCCTTGCATCCGAAAACAGGAATATCACTATCGGACCTCTCGACGGAACAATTGACATGCTGAGGATATCTGATAACGTGAGATACATGGAGAACTTTGAGCCGGCCCGCACAACGCCGACTTTTGACGGCAACACAAGAGCTCTCTTTCACTTCGACGGAGATATGAAGGGAATATCGGCTTTTTCAAAAGAGCCGCCGGAAGCCAGGTAGTGTTTTAAAGGAGAATAAAAAGACGTCAAAACAATGACCCCTCACCATGGGAAAATATCAAGGAAGAGTTCGGGACAAGCCCCTCACCGTGAAGGTGTATCAAGGTAGAGTTTCCCGGAAAAGTCCCGGACAAGCCCGGGATAAACCCGGGGTAAACGGGACAAGCCCCTCACCATGTAAGTGTAGCAGGAAGAGCTCCCCTCACAATTGAGGAGAAACAGAGTAGAGTTCGGGGTAAACGGGGTAACTGAGAAAA
>DAOQVZ010000158.1:0-5503 GCA_035341815.1 bacterium | reverse complement strand
CTGTTGAAGTATGCTGGAAACATTCCTTGATCCCCTTCTTAAATATTTCTGGAGGAAACCTGTATGCGGTCCTTTTATAAAGGAGAATCCTATATTCCCGAACCGCGGCAGTGGTATCTCCTGGGTGGAACGGTCGGCCCGGAACCAGAATTCAGCAGTTCCAATTTGACCTGGGAAAAATGAGTATCCGCCTTCTGACAGTTTTGCTCCTCTTGAAAACTTCAGGGACAGGTCTGAAGTCATCCTCAACGCCTGACCTTCTATTCCGGGGATAAATTCCATGCAAGATTCAGGAGAGAAAAGTGATTCAGACGCGCCTGAAAATCTGCCAGGTTCAGCTGCCGGCAGCAATTTCGGAGAACCAAAAGATATTACGGGTTCCACGTTAAACAACTTGAAAAAAGCGGGCGGACAGCTTCCGTGGAAATTAGCGATATAAGGTTCTATACTCCAGATTCCCGGTTTGCCCTGAACAGGTATTTCAAGCTTGCCGGTATTTTCATCTGACATTTCCACTGCGACAGAACCGTCACTTCTTTTAACGCATGCCTGTCCCGCCAGCAGTATTTCCAGTTTTTTCAATCCCGCAGGAACTCGGAAAAACATTGGCATCCCCTCCCCCGAACGTCCGTAGATAGACCCCCCGTGGTCAGCCACCGATGCAGACCAGAATCCTTCGGGACAATGCAGTGCAACCTTCTCTGCAGTTGAATCAAGAACACTGAAAGTTATATCCCTGCCCGGGGAAAGAAGGTATAAACCGTCCGGTGTTTCGCGAGGGATTGTAACAAATGAATGGTAATATTCAAACGGATCACGGGGATACTTATCGGCATGTTTATCCCACCAGGAACCTCTCGGCATCCTTTTTTCCAATACAGCTTTTATGCCATCAACCTGACTCACTTTGTCCAACCTGTAAGAATAAACTTCAGGTATTTCGGGTTCCATGCCTTCCTTTGTCCTGATATATATGCTCAGTTGTGTTTCTTCTCCTTTCTTATGGGAAAAGAGAACCTCTGTAAATGGAACCTTCAAAGGCTTAACTATCAGAGGAGTTGTGCTTCCTGTCCATCCTTCTTCAACAATTAACTTTAATGCCGCGGGGAATCCTATAAAAGGGTTCTGGTATCCCGTCCATATCCTGTTGGGCAGGCTTTTCCAGTCAAGAGGGTTCTGCGGCATTTCTGCCAGCTGTTCAGAGAGTGGATATCTGTTGTTATGATAGAGCGCATCCCTCAGCACCTGCTCCACAACCGCGCGGTACCGCTTCTGACCTGTCATTCTGTAAGCTATGGCGTAAGTTATCCCGTCATAATCCCTGTGTCCTAAGGGACCACCTCTTCTTTCAAACCTGTACTTTTGGTCCAGCAGTTTAAGGAAAGCTTCTTTCACATACTCGTCACCGGTTTCAAGGTAATACTCCATGAGATCGCATGTATTGCGTTCATCTTTGTATTCGGCGCCGTAACCGTCTCCTTTCACACCGTTCTGGCTCTGCAAATCTATTGTAGAATGAATAAAGTCTCGCGACATCCTGCATATATCTTCGTCCCAGTCCATAACCGCAAGGGTCAGGAGTATTCGCGATATGCTGATAATTCCCCGGGGAGTTGCCCTTCCATGAGTGTACTTTTTTATCATTTTTACAACGTCCATGGAATGTTCGTTTCCTGTAAAATAGTAGTCGTTAAGCAGGTGTCTTATCTCACCGTCTATAGTACTGTATGGAACCGTATTGCCTTGCCAGAAGAAAGGCAGTCCTCCGCGGTCACCAGTAATGGGAACACCTCTTTCCTTGCCGGGGGCGTTCCAGTGTGCCACGCCATAGTCTGCCGCAAACCGGCTGAACCTGTACCCGTATTCGTAGTATTGTCGTTCACCGCTTCTTGCATACAGAAGAAAAGGAGCCCGCCGCATACCGTAATCCATGATTCCTTTTAACCGGGAATCGGTAAATGTGGACATTATACGCCCATTTACAGTCTCGTAGCTTACATCGGGAAAACATCCCCATGAAATAACACCTGTCATGGGAAATGCCTTAAGGGGAAACAAAAGCCTTTCCCAGTAATCGGATATCATCTGCTCAAATTCAGGAAACATTTTTGTATCCATATGGTGAGAAGGCCACCCTAACGCTTCCGTGCCACAAACCCATTCAGGTTTCGCCATTGCCAGTACCTGCCTGGAAGCCGCCATTGCTGATTTCCTGACACCCCTCTCATCATAAGTTCCGGCATGAGGTAATACCCAGAAATCGTGAGTCAGGGAGATTCCCTGGGCATTGCTGGGAATGGAATAAGGATCATTTGGTGCCCCGGGCGCTTTTCTTGCCCAGTCCTGCCAGTATTCGTTCACCAGTGTCCTGGCCCTGAAATCAAGCTCCCTGCCGCATCTGCCCTACCATAATACCGCCCTGGCTCCCGAAGGCCCGCAGGATATCTCCTTGGGAAACCTCTCTGCCAGCCACGGCATCGCCACCGTTATTCCGTAACTGCCATAGTCCCCGTGCGCCCAGTCGCCTGCCGTCTCATATTCTTTCAAAACTGAATCTCTTCCTCCTGAAGATTTACCGATAACCGCCCTGTACTGCCTCTCTGCAAAGTGGGGATACTGGTCCTGCAGCATATATATATCACTACCCTCTGCTGTAACCTTTTTTATCTCTTCCTTACCCGGTTCTCCGGATGTGCAGTATACACTTGCAGGAAGCGTGGAAGTTTTAAACTCAAGGCCGTACTCTTTAAACCATACCCTGTTGGTATCTTCGGTAATGACAAGTGAATGGGTAACCTTGAAATAAGGAACCCCCTGGGAAAAATAGAACCATACTTCTGCCCTCGCAATCTTTTCTCCGACATCGGTTACATACCATCCGGAACGCTTCAAGACCAGGCGGGCAGGTCCCTCCTTTAGAACCTCGTTTTCAACCTCTGCTCCCTGCCCTGCCACCCTTGCCGTCCTGCCGGAATTATCAACAAGATATGCCCCGTCTCCGGAACCTTTTAATATCTGTATATTCTTTCCACCGGATGACAACCAGCCTTCTTCGGGAAGAAGTTTATCCGCATCAAACCGGTATAAGGCGGCGCCGGTATCCACCGTGAATCCGTTTGTCCCATGAATAACCTTCATGGGGGATGGATATGCTCCTCTTTTAATGCCCTTGCCGTATTCCGCCCTGTATTTTCCCTGTGGAGAAGCCGTGAATCCCGCCAGCGCCCAGCGGATGCTTCCGTCGCGCCATGTCGCCGCCACATCTACCTGAGAGGGTATCTCTTTGTTGCCGCCCATAATGCGTATGGCTGAAGGGTCTCTCAATTCTCCCATGGGAAAGGCAAGACTGCCTATCATGGGCCATGGAGAATCTAGTCCTGAAACATCGTTGATTTTGAGAGAGAACCCTCCTGCCTTTAAAGTGACAGCTGGCAACAGGCAGAAGAAAAATAAACTAAAAATAGATATTCTTGCATATCTTTTCATAACTCCTCGCTCTCATAAAATTGATTATTTATTTTTTATGATATTTTCAACCTGGATTATCCTGCCAACAGAATATCCGGGGTATGCAATAGAGCTTTCTTTAAGATCCTCACCCCACGTTGTTCTGCCGTTGCTGAAAACCAGGCCGTCAAAAGGAGCCCGGTAACTCCAGACAGTTTTAAAGGTTTCAAGAGAAACAACCCGGGTTGTTATCTGGCCTTTTTTAACAAATTCTCCTACACGGGCCTCTTCAATTATTAGCCCTTCTCCTTCGGAAACCATTCCGGCCGTCTTGCTTTCCTGGTACATTTCATATTGAACGGGCGGCAGTTCAATACTGCCTTCAAGCATGCCGGTAAATTTGAGGCTGTTGGTAATGCCTCTTCTTGCATATTCAACCGAAACAGGATTCAGAACGCACTGGGGAGTAAGCTCACAGACAAGAATTTTAGGCTTGCCTGTCTTTCTTGCAAGGTTAAGCACCATGCCGAAAGGTTCTTCTTTCCTGTCCCTTATTTTAAGCCAGGGAAGTCCGAAGGCCCTCACAAGTTCGGTGTTTTCCCTGTATCCCCATACAAGAGATATGGAAGTATCGCTCCACCCGTGAAGGTCTATTATCAGGTCTGCCTTTTTGAACCATCTTTTCATGACTGTCTGTGTAATGGCAAAGGAGTAAGTATCTGCCGAAGGTTTATCAATCCAGCAGCGGTCCATGTTGTAAGCCAGCGTAGGGCCTCCCATCCTGTCAAGATATACTTTCCTGTATCTGGACTCCTCAGCGGGATAATCCTGCCTTCTGCTCAGAACAGATATGGGATTCATAACAGGAAGGAATACCACGGTACCCTTCAGTTTTTTGGGGTCAAGTTCGTTAAAAACCTTTTCAATCGCCGCAATACCGTTAAGTTCCCTTCCGTGCTGTCCTGCCGTGATAACGGCGAGAGGGCCTGATGAAGCTCCTGTGACTTTCAACACGGGCAGCCTTGCTTTTACTCCCTGTGACCATTTTTCCACTTCCAGAAAACCTCTTTCCTTTCCAGCTTTTTTTCCTGCCATTTTTATCCTCTCCTTTTTTATGAATACTTTATTCCGACACACCTGATTTGGTGCAGACGAAGGACGGTCCTTCGTAAAGAACACGCTATTTTGCTTCTATCGGTTCTTTTGAAAAAGCAGATACACCATTCAGGTTTCCGTCGAAATTAAAGAACACTCTTGTATTGCTGTCTGAACCGTATGTTTTAGACGGTTGAAAATCCTCTGTGTAAATCACCCTGTCAGATACCCTCAGCATGTCCATGGTTCCCTCAAAGGGCCCTATAACAATATCTTCTCCTTCCCATGAGAGCTTGAATCCAGGGCTGCCAGACAGCTTTTTGACCTGTGTATATCCCTGGGCAGGAAGAAGCTTCTTTCCGTCCATGAAAATCGCAAGTTCGCCTTCCATCTTTTTGCCTTCTTTGACTTCCCACGTAAAAGCAACATGCGTCCATTTGTCTTTTATAAAGAAAGATCTCCCCTGGAAGCCCGGGTTGGGATAAGCCGGTTTTGTTGAAAGAAGCTCAAACCTCAGGTTGCTGTCAAAATCTCTCAGCCCTGTTCTGACTTCACACCAGTGGCGGAGATGAAGATGCGACGATTTAATAAAAGTCTGGCTGATATTCTGTGTCATCTCCAGCGGTATTTCATGGGTTGTACGGTCTGACCTGAACCAGAATTCAATGGTACCCTTCATACCCGGAAGGAATGCATATTCCCCTTCGGAGAGCTTTTGGCCCCTGTTAAACTTTATCACATGTTCTTTTGAAAGGCGCAAAGCCTGCCCCGATATGCCAGGCACAAACTCCATGGGCTCTTCTGATTTTTCTGTCTGCAGTATACCTTCACTTTTAATGCTCCATCCTGAAGGCAACAAGGGCAGGAGTTCCGGATTCCCGAAAGCAACCACGGGTTCCACGTTAAGAAGTTTTATAAAAACTGGAGGACATGTCCCATGGAAAGAGGAAAGGTAAAACTG
>DAOQVZ010000157.1:0-5589 GCA_035341815.1 bacterium | reverse complement strand
TATCCTGTCCTCAACCCCGTGCATTTTTGCATTTACCAGGGCTGTATTCAGGGCTTTAGCCGATATATCCACTGCAGTAACGCTGCTCTTTTCTATTTCTTTCGCAACCACTATGCTTATATTTCCCGAACCTGTTCCAATATCAAGAATACTGGTGAAACCCGGCAAAAAGTATTTCCTGCTAATATTTATCGCCTCTTCCACAAGCATTTCAGTTTCAGGCCTCGGAATAAAAACTCCTCTGCTTATATTAAACTCGTATCCGTAAAAGAAGACCTTTTTTGTAAGATACTGCAAAGGAATGGATTCTGCCCTTTTGCTTACCAGGGTTCTGAACAATTGCAGTTCTTTTGAGGAAATAAACTTTTTATCGTACAGATAAAGATTTACCTGGGACTCTTTCAGGACATGAGAAAGAATCAACTCGGCATTCTTGTACGGTTCCTCTATGCAGGACTGCCCGAGAAAAGAAGCGGCCACGGAAATAAGTTCTCTTAAATCATATTCCTTATTTGGACCTCTGTCCAATTTTTGCAAGAACCACTGATGCTGCCTTCCTGATTTCAGGATAACCTCCCTCTTCGCTCAAATATTCTATCAACCCCGATAATCTGTCATTGGGAGTCTGCAAAAGGTAATCCCCGACCGCCTCTATAATACCGCTTCTCAACAGCAGCTCTTCCTGCATCTGTCCTGCGGGATAATCATTTCGCAGTCTCGCAACAAGAGCGTCTATTCCAGAAAAATCAGACAATCTTGCAAGAGAAAGGAGGTAATATATGTTCTGCTGCTCAACTCCGTATTCTTCCCATCCTCGCTTTATGATATCCAGACTCTGTACGTCGCGCATTTTGCCGAGCGTTTTTATAAGAGACACGGCAAAGATTATCTCGTTTTTTTCCTCGTCAGTTTCTACGTAAACAGCTTCACCGTACATATCGGGGGGCTGGTCTGGGAAAGCCATATCTGGAGGAGGAGCACTTGAATAATCCTGCCTGGTCTGGAAAGATATATCCTTTTTTTCTTCCCTTTTCACCAGCAGGTTTTCATATCTCAGCTTCTGCCTCTGCAATTCGGCCATCTCCTGGTCCATCTTGCTCATATTTTCCATCTGCTTTGTAATGGCTGTTTCAAGAGCCTTTATATCTCTTCTGAGCTTTGTCAGCTCCTGTGCGGATATGCGCGCCTGCTGCGACTGCGGAGGAACATCCATAAATTCAGCCGGCATGGAAATTTCCTGCAGTTTCATGTTTAACTGGCTGAGTTTTTCCTGCTGTTCAAAGTTCTTGAGTGACAATTCGTCTTTTTTGACCTGCAGGCTTTCCAGCTTTTTTGTAATTTCTTCTATATTCTTTTGGGCATCCTTTCGTTCCTTTTCGCGATTGGCAACCATTATGTTCAACGTATTCCTTTCAGCCGCTATTATTTCTTCAGTTTTCGTATTTGCAAGGCCTTCGAGGGCTACAATCCTTATGTCGTAAAGCTCCTTTGAATCCTGCAGTATCCCGAGAAGCAGCTGAACAGATTCCGGAGTGGCAGCCTTCCCGAGAGCAAGCATTATATTTTTTTTCACCTCAGCGTCCTTTTCGTATCCTGCGATATCAATCATGTCCTCGGCCACCTGCTGCAGTTCAGCCTGTGAATATCTTACCAGGACGGAAGAAGCTTTCTTTTTTTCCGTTTCCGTTTCGAATCTTATTTTCCTTATGATTTTTCTTATATCTTCCTTGATAAAGGCAGACTCAACCGGCAAACCCTGCAAATCTTCGGGAAGCCCATCCTGAGGAATTGCTTTATCTTCGGCTTCTCTCAACCTGGCAGCTTCCTCTTCTTCAAGCTTGACCCATTTTTTAACAAGCTCCTTGCCTTTTGTAGAATAGGAAATTTCTTCTTTCAATTTTCTTGCCTTCCTGCCCGTGATGGTTTTTGGGGCAATTTCCAAAACCTTATCCAGATTCACAACAGCATTTTCAATTTCATTTATCGAACGATAGAGCATTGCAAGAGAAAGATAATATTCCGGAACGGAAGGCTGGATTTCAATGGCCTTTTTGTAGTTGTCTATCGCCTTGTCTGTTTTTCCCAAACAATAAAGAGATTCTCCTGTATAGTAATAAGTTAAAGAATTTTCAGGGCTGATATTCCGGGCTTCTTCAAGAGTCTCCAGAGACTCTTCGTACCTGCCCTGCTTTAAAAGCATAATTCCTTTATCAAGTGTAGAAGCATAGTCTTCAGGAAAAACAAATGAGCAAATTGCAAGCAAAAGGGAAACAAAAACTTTTGTTCTGATTTTCATTGTAGTTTCTCCTTGAGATTTTTTATAAGCTCTTCGATGTTGCCTTCCATAATGCTGTCGAGATTGTATAAGGTCAAATCAATACGGTGGTCGGTAATCCTGTTCTGAGGGAAATTATATGTTCTAATCTTCTCGCTCCTCTCCCCTGTTTTGACCAGAGACCTTCTTTCATCGTCAATTTTCCCTTTTTTCTCGGTCTCATAGAGAGACTGTAGCCTGACCTTTAGTATCTTGAGTCCTTTTGCCCTGTTCTGAATCTGCGACCTCTCATCCTGGCAGCTTATTACCATTCCCGTTGGAATATGCGTGATCCTCACGGCAGACGAAGTCTTGTTCACGCTCTGACCGCCGGCTCCCGAAGACCTGAAAGTATCTATCTTCAGGTCGCCCGGGTTTATCTTTATGTCCTTTTCCGCAACATCAGGAAAAACTGCTACTGTTGCGGCGGACGTATGTATCCTGCCATAATTTTCCGTATCCGGTATTCTCTGCACCCTATGGACTCCGCTCTCATTTTTGAGGTCTCTGTATGGACCTCTTCCAATGACAATGAAAATTATCTCCTTGAACCCGGCTGCTTCCGAAGAATGTGTGCTCAGGATTTCCGTTCTGTAACCATTTTTTTCGCAGAATCTTGAATACATTCTGAACAAGTCTCTTGCAAAAAGCGAAGCCTCTTCTCCTCCCACGCCTGCCCGTATTTCAACAATCGCATTGCCGAGATTTCTCGGGTCTTCGGGAAAAAGCCGCGAAAATATTTCAGATTCCACACCTTCTCTTTCTGCTGAAAGAGACTTCAATTCTTCCCTTGCAAGCTCGCATATGTCATCCTCGCAGCCTTGAGCAAGCTCTTTAGTATCGTCTACTTTCGCATCAAGCAGTTCAAGTTTTTTTTTAAGGGTTATCAATTCTTCCATTTCCCCTATCTTGATTATTGCATCTCTGAACTGCGCGGATTTTTTTTGCTCTCCCGAAACAATTTTCAGATACCCATTATACTCTTTTTGAATGGCATCCAGCTTTTGTTTTAAATTGAAATCTTTGACTTCCTTTAAATTATTTAATGCCATAATTTTGATATTTCTTCTTGAATTTTTCAACCATTCCTGCGCTGTCAACAAATTTCTGCTTGCCCGTAAAATAAGGATGGCATTTTGAGCATATTTCCACCTTGATTTCAGGTTTTGTTGACCTGGTTTTCACGAAATTGCCGCATACGCACACAATATTGCAGCTTTCATATTTGGGATGAATTTTTTCTTTCATTTCTTCCTCCGATTTATCTTATAAGGTAACGATTCTATCTCAGAAACTCTCTGAAATTTTCCCTGCTCACAGGGGAATCGACATCCGTAATACCTTCTCCGCTGAAATATTCTATCAGGCTTCCTTCTATCTGAAACCTGACATTTTTAATGGAATCAAACTGGGTTGCAGTAAAAACAATCTGGGCCAGTCTCTCCATCATAAGCATACTGCCTCCGCCTTTTTCTATATCCTTCGAAAAATCAAGGTGAACCGTACCATCCTGAATATATACATTCAACAGTGAAGCCTTTTCAGGCATTGCACTGGCAAAACCTTTTTCTTTTTCATCGGCCGAAGGTCCTTTCAACAGTTCCTCTATGGCTCTCCTGATTCTCTCTTCAGTATCTGAAACAGGAGCTATTTTTCTCGTAACGGGTGACAGGTGCGCTTTCTGAAGAGATTCATCATAAATTGTGAAATATACAAGGACCCTGTTCAGTCCGAATATTTTTTCCCTGTATTTTACTGCAAACAGGAAAAGTAAAACTATAAACAGTACTGTCAGAAGCACGTAAAATATCAGTTTTTCTTTTTTGTCCATTTTTTATAATGCCTTGGCAGAAAACAGCCCTTTACTACCAGACCGTGTATCCTCCATCCATTACTATATTGCTTCCGGTGACGTAACTTGCCGCCCTGGAAGCGAGAAAAAGAGCAGGGCCTTTAATTTCCGAAGGTTCTCCCACGCGGCCCATGGGTATAAGGGGAAACCAGTATTTGCCGTATTGTGAAAGCACCCTCTTTACCATCTCAGTTCCCATATACCCGGGAGATATCGAATTCACACGTATATTATATTGGGCCCATTCTGCCGCAAGTGACCTCGTAAGCTGAATAACTCCCGCCTTGGCTGCGTTATAATGGGATTGAGGCTGAGGAGTGTTTACAATCATGCCTGACATGGAAGCAATATTTATTATTGCTCCTTTTTTCTGCTTTATCATCTCGCGCGCCGCTGTCTTTGAACAGTAGAAAACAGCCGATAGGTCTATCTTCACCACTTTGTCCCAGTCTTCCACTGACAACTCTTCCGCAGGATAGTTGTTCACGATACCTGCATTATTGACCAGAATATCTATCCTCTTAAATTTGTCAAATGCTTTCCCGACCATCTCTTCCACATCCTTAACACTGCCAACATCTGTTTTTACAACCAGGCATTCTACTCCCTTTTTGAGAATTTCACGTTCAGCTTCCCTGGCTGCCTCAAAATCCATATCGGCTACTACAATGTTTGCACCCGCATCTGCAAACGCCATGGAAATCTCTTTTCCCAAACCCTTTGCAGCTCCCGTAACTATGGCTGTTTCTCCTTTAAGACTGAAAAATTCTCTTATATCCATCTTACCCCCTTGATAGGAAGATAATAAATAAAACAGCAAAAACCTGAAATCCGGAAATAGGGAATAATAATCTTTGCACTACTGCATTTCGGATTTTTAATTCCCTTATATCCTATATTATTATGCCACATTTATTTAAAAAATTCAATATTTACTGATATGATATACCTGCGATTCCGACATAAAGACATGCTGACTGTGGAATAGGAAGGGGAAAGAGCTGACATGCGATTGCGCAGGCACAGATGCAAGAGTTTTATGAAAGCCAGGCATTCGGGCAGCATCATAATCAGGTTTTCAAATAGGTTGAATTACTCAGGAGAAAGCAGATTCCCGGTAAAAAAATACAAAAAACCGCCTTTTTTAAGAAAGCACTGATGAAAGTCCGCCGCATCTAAAAACAGTCAGGTAGGTTGCCTGCTTTCACAGGTTTCCTACCTGACTGAATTCCACTTCTTCCTATTAATCTGATATTATTCGATATCAGGCAACTCCGAAAGAGCTGCTTTTATCTTTTCTTCCGGATAATCGTAATCCTCAAGCTTACCGTCAAAGTAGGCCTGATAAGAAGCAAGGTCAAAATGGCCGTGCCCGGAATGGTTATACACGATAACCTTTCCTTCCGGCGCATCCTTGGCTTCC
>DAOQVZ010000156.1:0-5688 GCA_035341815.1 bacterium | reverse complement strand
GGAAGCCTTTTCTCAAAAAAAATATCAATTCGAATCCATCTTCACTAAAAAAGACCTCGGGCTATAAAAAACAGAAAAATCTCGGTGGAGGTTAATACCCTGTGAACTCTGCGGAGGTCCGACCTCCGCCTAAAAGAAAATACACGTCTGCTGCCAGGCAAATGGTAAGGGGTACAATGAACGACCGCGAGAGGTTTATCTCTGTCGCCGTGAAACAGGAACCCGATTACATACCCATATTCGGATTTCCCGGCGCGCCGGGCATGAGCCGCGGCTGCCAGAAACCCGCTCATCAGCGCCTATGGGACACAGGTATGCCGTCGTGCGTGACAAAGGGGCAAAAAGATGATATTGAGAATTGGTACAGGTACTGGGGTACTACCGGCCCAGTAACCCTGGATTTCTCCCTGGCATGGGGAGCGGAAGGTATAAAGAATAAATCCCGTGAGGAAAACGGTTATATAATTATCGAGGGTGAAGACGGCTCTGTAACCCGCGAAGTAAAGGATAATCCTGACACATACAGTATGCCGGAGTTTCGCGTTTATCCGGTAAGAGACCGTGATTCGTGGGAATTCTATAAGACCCACACCTCTTTGCGCCTGTTTATGTCTGCGGAAGAGATGGAGCAGAACTGCCGCCGGTTTGACCGCAGGGAGAGGCCCCTTGTTATTGGAGCCGGCAGCACATTTGGAAGAATACGCAGTCTTATGGGCACGGAGGCCGCCAGTATTGCACTTTACGACGACCCTGAACTTGTGCATGGCATGATAGAATCCGTGAGAGAGCATAACCGGCAGTTTGTTTTCCCTCTCATAGAACGTCTGCGTCCGGAAGTTGTCGCCTGCTGGGAAGATATCGGTTATAAAACCAGTATGCTCATCAGTCCCGGGAAGTTTCGCGAGTTCTGTGCGCCTCTCTACAAAGAAATAGCAGACTGCGCGTGCAGCTGCGGAGTTCCGGTCCTTACGGTGGACTCCGACGGTTGCGCGATGGAGCTTGTCCCTCTTCTTGTCGAGTGCGGATTCAATTCCCTATATCCATTTGAAGCCAAGGGAAATAATGACCTTTTCGTTTTGCGGGAAAGGTTTCCCGAACTGGTAATGTTCGGATGGCTGGAGAAAGAGGTCATCAACGAAGGCAATGAGCGCCTGATAGAACCGGAAATAAGAGGCAAGGTCCCGCGCCTGCTGGAAAAAGGGTGCTATTTCCCGAACGGCGACCACGGAATACAGCCGCTGGCGACATTTCCCAATCTGCGAAAGTTCATGGCGCTTCTTCATGAAGTGTGCAGAAATCCCGAAGGCGATTTTCTAAATACTTAGAGGCATTTCTTGTCATTGCGAGGTTTACCCCGGGCTCTTCCGGGGCTTGTCCCGGGTATTTCCGGGAATTGCTTTATAAGACGAAGCAATCTCAACGACATCCTCGGGACGGACTCCGCAATCTCAATGAAATACTTGTGACAAAAGGATGAGATTGCAGGGTCGCAAACAACGCCCCATAGAACGGGGCAGGCTTACTCGCAGAGACAAGCACAGGACATTACTTGCGTGATAGTTAATAATATATTACAGCAATACGGAGGTTTCCCGTGGAGAACAATCAGTTTGACGTATGGATTCAGGATAGCATGACACGCATTATGCCGAACATGAAGGGCAGAAGAACAAAAAAGGAAATAAAGCTGGTGGCTGCAGGCAATGAAGTCGCCTGTTTCCAGGTCGGAATTAGAGGTCTTGCAGAAAAGCTCTGCGATTTGAAAGTGGATTTTAACTTAGAGATAAGCGAGATTGTTTCCAAAAAGGGCAATATTATACCACGGGGCAGCGTGGATGTCCTGTATGCCGAATATGTTCCCGTGCACTGGAATTCCCTGGGTAATCCGCCCGAAGAACTGGAAGGAGAGGCCCCGGGATTTTTCCCCGACCCCCTTTTCCCTTCTCTCTGGAGAGGACGCTGGGTCAAGGAGAAATTTTCGGATAACCTTGGAGTATGGATACGCGTTCGTATCGGCTCAAATGTTCCCGCTGGAAGGTACAAAGGAAAGGTTACAGTCAGCTTTGACGGGCAAAAGAAACACGTGGATTTTACCCTAAAAGTTTTGCCTTTCAGCCTGCCCTGCCGTTCACATTTTCTCATGACCAACTGGTTTCGTACGGCTCTGGTCATGAAATTTCATAAAGTGGAACCTCTTACCGACGAATTCTGGAAAGTAATAGAAATCTACGCAAAGAACCTTTCTGGCCACCGCCAGAACGTCGTTCTCACTCCACTGTTTTCACTTAACGCGACAGCTTTCAAGGTTTACGGCACGGAAGAAAAAACTCTGATTGATATAGTTGAAGAAGAATCAGGGAAATACTCGTTTGCCTTTGACAGTTTTGACAGGTGGGCGGAAATATTTTTCAGAAACGGCTTTGAACTTCTTGAGGGAAGCCACCTGGCCCGGCGGTCCACCAATCCCGCCGCGATTCTCCTGCGCAAAGCCGGTGAAAACCGGATGGAAAAGCGTACTTTTATCTCGACCATGGAAAGCGATTACCGGGATTTTCTCGGTCAGTTTCTCGGGGCCCTTGAAAAGCACCTTGTGCAGAAAGGATGGCTTGAAAAGTTCTGCCTCCACGTTTCAGACGAACCTGTAGGAGACCAGTTCGGGCCCTATACAAGCCTTGCCACATTTGTAAAAAAGAGTGCCCCTCGAATAAAGACAATGGATGCCATGGGAGAATCGGAATTTGCTCCTTACGCCGACTATCCCGTGCCGCAGGAAAGCAGGTACGCAAAATTTTCGGAGGAAAGCGTAATACCAAAAGACAGGATATGGTTTTATTACTGCTGCGAGCCCAAGGGTCCCTGGCCAAACCGTTTTATAGACCTGCCCCTCATAAGGCTCAGGATATTCACATGGCTCGCTTTCAAGTATAATATCAAGGGCTTTCTCCACTGGGGGCTCAACCACTGGGACTGGCACCCTCCTTACTACCGGGAAGAACCATACAATCCCTATGATAATACCACCGGAGGGAGCCTTCAGGCGGGGGACAGCTTCGTTATCTATCCGCCCCGCAAGCCGGGGGAATCCCATGAACCCGTAGATTCTATCAGGTGGGAGATTATCCGCAAGGCGATGGAAGATTACGAATACCTGTATCTGCTGAGGGAACTGCTCCTGAAAGGAAAGGGGAGCCAAGAAGCCCGGAAACAAGGAGAAGAGCTGATGAAAGAACTTGAGGAGAAAATCGTTCCCGATTTAACAGGGCATACCCGCGATGCCATGTATCTCGGGGATTTCCGCCTCCGCGTGGCAAAAACCATTGTAAAATTGCAGAAGAAAGGATAAATGCTTCTCTTTCTCTATTAAATCGGGTAATGAACATACGGGTTGACAATAAAACTTGTTTAAGGTTGACAATAAGTTTACAATCATGTAAAATAAGTGTCATGGAAACACGCGATAAGATATTAAAATATATAAAAAAGAATGGAGCGTCTTCCGGAACAGAGTTGGCAAAATACCTTGGAATATCCCGGCAGGCTCTAAATAAACATATTAAAAAACTTATTCGGGCAAGACATATACTGAAAGAAGGTACCACAAAGGATACACTCTACAAGGTTTTCCCTGTTGGCCAGCAAATAAAAGAAAACCAAAAATTCAGGAAAACATATTTTTTAAAAGGACTTGAAGAACATAAAGTATTTAAAGAAGTCGAATTTTTTCTTGATTTGAAAAAGCATGTAAAAAAAAATGTTATTGATATTATCCGTTACGCTTTCACAGAGATACTGAATAATGCCATTGAACATTCAAGAGGGGAAAAATGTTTTGTTGAAACTTTCATGGACCAATACAATTTCGATTTCAAAATAAGGGATTTTGGAATCGGTATTTTCTATTCTGTTTTTGAAAAGTTCAAACTGCCTGATGAATATTCAGCCATCAGGGAAATCATAAAAGGGAAAACGACAACCATGCAGGAAAAACATGCCGGGAAAGGCGTGTTTTTTGTTTCTAAATCAGGCGATGTTATTTCTTTCAAATCCCACAAAGTAAACCTGCTCTTTGACAACCAAAAGAAAGATATTTATGTGGAAGAGAAGCGATTTACAAAGGGAACTGATGTTAATTTTAAAATCAGCAGGAATTCCAGGCGAAAACTCGGTAAAATTTTTGATGAATTTGCACCGAAAGAATTTGAATATAAGTTTGAAAGAACCAGGGTACAAATCAAACTGTTCCAAAAAGAATACTTTTCACGTTCAGAAGCACGGAGATTACTTTACGGACTTGAAAAATTCAAGGAAATTGTTCTTGACTTCAAGGGGGTTAATGCAATCGCTCACAGTTTTGCGGATGAAATATTCAGAGTCTTTAAGGGAGAACATCCTGAGGTTAAAATAGAAGCCGAGAATCTCAAACCTGTCGTGAAATCAATGATTAAACATGTTAGTTGACAATAAACCTTCTTCACATAAGGCGCATGACAAAAAGCCAGCTAAAAGCGCTTGTAGCTCAACTGGACAGAGCGTTGGCCTCCGGAGCCAAAGGCTGTGAGTTCAAATCTCACCAAGCGCACCTGAGAAACGTGGGCGCAGGCTGAATTGACTGCCAGAATATATAAAAGCGGTAGCCGTTTACACTGGAAAGTGCACTCTTTAGAGTGCGCTGAAATGTGAAGCCTGCGTCTACCAGATTGGGATAGAGTTGTAGCTGTGCCCCCTGCTTGTACTGAAGTTACAGCAGGCAAACTTCAGGGGATGTTGAGACAGGTTCAGCATGGCAAACAGGGGAAGAGAGATTTAGGGTTTTATTATATTTACGTTTTCAGGAAGAGGTGCGCCGAATTTTTCGGGGTCCCCGACTATAAGCACGGTAAGCTTTTCGGGAAAAATGTGTTTTTGGGCAACCCTTGAGATGTCTTCTTTTGTTACTTTTTTTACGCCCTCGATAAGCTTTTGGGGATAGTCCAGAGGGTACCCGTAATATTCATATCTCAGCAGCCTTTCCATTATTTTGTCCCTTGTGTCCGACCAGAAGACCTCGCTGTTAATAATTCCCTCTTTTGCAACCAGGAGCTCTTCATCCGTTACCCCTTCGGAGATGAATTCAATTTCTTTTTTCATCAGGTCTACTGCTTCAAATGTCCGTTCAGACTGTGTCTGCGCCTGGGCGGCAAAAGGGCCGGGGTAGTTGAATTCTCCCATGAAGGCCGCCCAAATGCTGTAGGCAAGACCTTTTTCCTGCCGTAGAATTCTTGAAAACCTTGAATGCCATCCCGCCCCGAGAATCCTGCTTATAACCAGGGCCGTAAAATAGTCGGGATGGTCCCTGCGCATGCCCATGTGCCCCATCATTATGACCGATTGGGTAGCATCCTTTTTGATTATGAGGTTTACAGACGGCCTGGCTGTGGCGAAATCTGTCCCTGCAGGAGTAAAAACGGATGAGTTGTCCTCAGCCCAGTTTCCAAGAGATTTACCGAGGTATCCAAGTATCTCTCTGCTCTCAAAATCCCCCCATACGCCTATGATAATATTCTGAGGACGGAAAAACGTTCTGTGAAACTTTACCATATCGTCCCGGGTTACGGCTTTAATCGTTTCATGCTCGACGGTTCTGGCGTAAGGGCTGTCTTTGCCGTAGACAAGTTTTCTGAACTCTCTTTCCGCTATCTCTTCAATATC
>DAOQVZ010000155.1:267-5728 GCA_035341815.1 bacterium | reverse complement strand
CAGCACCTCTGGAAACCGTTGATACTCAAGGGTTTCAGAGTTTCGTGAAGGGCACAAAACAAAAGGAAAAGGAGGTGTAACAATGAAGAAAATCATTTTCTTCACAGCATTGATTGCCGCGGCGGCAATAGTCTTCTGCCCGCAGGCAATGGCTGTCGGCACACCTGCAGGTACGGTAATCCAGAACCAGGCGTACGCCGACTACAACGACGCCAACGGCAACCCAAAAACAAGGGTATATTCCGACTGGGTATACACGACAGTCTCACAGGTTGCCGGCGTAGAAATAATGCCCGAGACGGCTTCTCAATCAGGCATGGCGGGAGACACTGTATATTTCGGGGTAACCGTAACAAACACGGGCAACGGCACCGATACCTTCGCACTCGGGGTAACGGATACGGCATGGTCTTCCGTTATATACCTTGACGACAACGGCGACGGTATATGGGATGAAATGAATGAAACCACAGTGGTAAACACCACCGGCCCGCTTGCGGCGGATACTTCATACAAGGTCATCGTGGTAACAACTATTCCCATCGATGCCGAAGACATGGCAACAAGCATTGCCACGCTCACCGCGACATCGCAGTTCAACAACGCGGTATCTGACATCGGGACATACACGACAACTGCAGAAAGCGCGGTATTCGACGTGGTAAAATACGTCGTTGACACGCCTGAAAACCCCGTGCCCGGAGACATCATCACGTACAAAATCACCGGCACCAATGCAGGCAGTGCGGCAACCGACAATATCCGCGCCGAAGATGCTATACCCGCAGGCACAACCTATGTCGCAGGCAGTATGAGGGTCGGTATGATAGGAGATTCTTACAGCGCCGCAATGCCTATTACCGATGCTGACGATGGAAACGAAATAGAAGATATCGGCGGGTACTTTACCGGCACAAAAGTCGTATATACCAAGGGCGCCTTTGCACCGGCAGGCACCGGGTCTTTCTTCTTCCAGGTGCAGGTCAATGAAGGAGTTCTTGAAACCACAGTCATATCCAACCAGCTGACTGCCTATTACAAGCATGAAAATCTTCCTACGGAATACACTTCTTCAAGCAACACGACAAGCACCACGATAGGCTTGAAAGCTGCGGTTGACCTTGACCCTGACGGAGTAAAGTACAACATCAACCCGGGCGACCAGGTGATATATCCTTTCACCGCGACCAACAATGGAAACGCCGCCGACCGCATCAACGTAACCACGTCCTCGACAATGGGATGGACATGGGCTATATGGGTTGACAGCGACACCAACGGAATCCCCGGGACAAACGGAGATTACCTTCTTACCGACACCAACGCCGACGGCATTATAGACACAGGAATACTCACGCCCAACGGAGGCAGTATCAACCTGCTTGCGGTTGCCACGGTTCCTGCCGGCACTAATGACGGCGAGGTTGACGTAACAACGGTCACGGGAACATCCGTAAGGGACAACACGGTTTCAGACAGCATAACACTCACGACAAACGTCATAGCGCCGGTGCTCAGTATTTCCAAGAGCGTTTCTCCCGAAGGCAACCAGCCCCCGGGAACCGTTCTCACTTACACCGTAACGGTAACCAATACGGGCCACGGTACTGCGACTTCAGTGGCAATTTTTGACCTGGTTCCCACATATACAACGTTTGTGCCGGGTTCAATAAAAGCAGGCTCCACTCTTGCCACTCTTGATGACAAGACAGATGCATCCGATGGCGACGGAGGAAGATACGACTCAAACTCACACACCGTGAATACGGGTTCAGGAATTTCCATAAGCCTGGGCCCCAACGGAACATGGGTGCTTCAGTTCCAGGTAACGATTGACTGACAGAAACACGCGTGAGAGAATAAAATGACAGGAGTTAAAAAAATACTTTCGAGGTATAAAATACCGGCGGCGGCGACGGCGTTCTGCATCTTCTTTTTTGCCGGAACGTCCGCTCTATGGGCGTTGACTCCGCCGCCGGGTACTCCTATCGTGAACAAGGCGTCGGCAAGGTATGCCGACACAAACGGCAACTCCTTACCGCAGGTTGAAGCAACAGTTCAAACCCCTGTTGCCGGGGCGCCTGTCCTTGCAGTGTCAAAAACGGCAAGCTCTGACCCCGTGGCAATGGGCAGCATTATAACTTACTCTGTAAATGTTGAAAATACAGGTAATATATCTTCAGAAAATATCGCCGTCACCGACACTCTCTCAAAATATCTTGAATTCCAGTCCGCTTCTTCGGGAGGCATCCATATACCGGGGCCTCCCGGAGGCGGCACGGTTTCATGGAATATACCGAATCTTGATTCAGGACAGGTCTTAACTCTGACAGTGACAGCAAGAGTCAAAACGCCGGCAGACTTTGCGCAGGGAGACACCGATACCATAGGAAACGGGACAGTAATACCTAACACCATTTCAGCCGTATCTTCTTCAGCATCGGATGAAACAACCATGCAGGTTACAGTGGGAGAATTTCCCAATACGGTGATTTCCCAGTCAGTTTCCTCCACTGCCTCTCTCCCGGGCGGAACACTTGTATATACCATTCAGTACGGAAACATGGGCAACAGGACTGCAACCGGCGTGTTTATAACAAACATGCTGCCCGATGGAACCGCCCTTGTAGACGGTTCGATAACCGGAGGCGGTTTGGAAAACAACAGGCTTATAACATGGTATGTAGGAGACATGGCACCGGGCAGCCAGGGAACTGTCTCTTTCAGCGTCACCATATCAAATCTGGCCCAGGCAGGCGATATTATTGTAAACACCCCTGCCATAAACAGTACCGGGCAAGGCTCTGTGGCAGCCGAACCCGTTTATACTGAAATAACCGAAAGCCTCGCATCTTTCGAAATAAAAAAAACGGGAACCCCTGAAACAGTTCTCGCAGGCAGCGAAATAACCTATACTATAGAAATTGTCAATACCGGAAACCTGCCCATCACCGCACTTGCCATAAGGGACGCAGTTCCGGAAGGCACGGATTATGTCAGCGCTGACAGCGGCGGGATATTCGCATCCGGCGAGGTCCTGTGGAACATGGGTAACCTCGGCACTGGAGAGACAAAAACAGTAACCCTTATTCTGAAAACCCACTCTGCCCTTCAAAACGGCGCTCTTATAGAAAATAAAGCGCGGGCTTCCGCCTACCAGGCGGGCGAACAGGAATCGACCGCGCAGACATCCGTATCGGCAAGAACGCCGGGAACCATAGAATTCTTTGACTCGTCATGGAACCCCGAATCCGTTTACAAGGTGGGAGATACGATATACCTCCAGGTTACAGACCCCGACCAGGACGGTGATTCGGCGCTGATAGAAACCGTTTCCGTGGTTCTTACAAACGAAACCACGGGAGACAGGGAAACCATAATCCTCACTGAAACAGGCCCCGCAACAGGCGTTTTCAGGGGTTCAATACCTTCATCTTCAGCGCCTGCAGTTGAAGAAAACGGCGTTATTTCGGTATCTGCAGACACGGCAGTAAAAGCATCGTACACCGACCCGCTCGATATCCTGCCCGTGGTGCAGGATGTTGCTTACATAGACCCTTACGGGATAGTATTTGATTCCGTATCGGGTGCCGCCATTGCCGGCGCGGTGGTGACAATCATCGATACATACACGGGATTGCCCGCAGTACTGCCGTTTGACCCCAACCCTGCCCCGCCTGCGGGAACAGACGGAAAGTACGCCTTTCCGAACGTTCCCCCGGGAACATATTACCTGACCGTATCCAACCTGCCTGCGGGCTACACGTTCCCTTCCGCGGTTCCGGACAGCGAAATACCTGCCGGATATATAGTTGCAAACGGTTCGAGGGGAGAGCCCTTTACTCTCACACTTTCAACGCCGCCGCTCAACATAGATATACCCGTGGACCCTGCCCTTCCAGGCCTTGCAGTTACAAAGACCGCCAGCAGAAACATTGCATCTACAGGCGATATCCTCAGGTATTCCGTTACCATTGCCAACACAGGCTCTTTTGCTGTAAAAGATATCGGCGTCACAGATTTAATGCCCCACGGAATAGTCTACGTAAAAGGTTCAAGCAGGTTAAACGATATTCCCGCAGCCGACCCTTCAACTCCTGCCTCAAGAACCCTCGTATGGAATATCCCGGAAATCGGGGCAGGCGACTCCGTAGAACTTACATACAACGCAATAGTAGGAGTGGACAGCAGACGCGGCAGCGGCAAAAACACCGTTACAGCCTTAGGAACGGGAGCCGGACAAACAATCAAATCTCCTGCCGCATCTTTCACAGTAAAGATAAACGAAGGGATATTCACTTCAAAAGGTACTGTGATAGGAAAAGTTTTCATAGACGCAAACCGCAACAGCATACACGATGAAAAGGAGCCGGGTATAGGCAACGTATCCGTTTACATGCAGGATGGGACAAGGGCCGTCACCGACCCGGAAGGGAAATATTCCATACCGGGCGTCAGGCAGGGAACTCATGTCGTAAGGCTTGACGAAACAACCCTTCCGGCAGAATTAAAGACTGCGCCGGTTTCAAACCGTTTCATGGGCAGCGATTCATCGCAGTTTGTAGATATGCCGCCGGGAGGGCTGGTAAAGGCAAACTTTGCACTTCACGAGACAGCTCACAAAGGTTCCAAAGAGGTACAGTCCATAAATACAATACAGGTGGCATCCTTTAGTTCAGGGAATTCTCAGAAAGCCATCCAGACAGCCGCATCCCTTGAGAAAAAGGGATTTGAAGATGTAAGGGTTGAGCTTATCGACGGAATGTACGCCGTCAGAACCGGCAAATACAACGCAAGAGAGGACGCCGAAGAAGACCTGAAAAAGATAAAAAAGGAATACCCGGGCACATATGCCAGGAAAGCCTGGATAGTTCCCGAAAGAATTGTATATCCTGCACCGGTTACCGAGGAAAAAGAAAAAAACGGAACGCCTGCCGAAACCGTCCGCACTGCGCAGACTCCCGGGGAAAAACAGGCGCTTATTGAAAATGAGATACTTTCAATGACTCCCGGGCTTGCCTTCCTTTATCCCAAAGACGGCTCGCTCACTCAGAAACGGTCCGTTAACGTTCTGCTGAAAGCCCCTCTGGATACAGAGGTTGCGCTTTATGTCAACGGAACAAAAACAGGTTCGGACAAACTCGGCCTGAAGGTGGAGAACAAGGAAAGAAAAGTGGCAGTCTACGAATTCATGGCAATTTCCCTTAACCCCGGAGAAAAAAACATACTCAAGGCAGAAATAAAAGATGCTTTCGGCAACATCAGGGGCACAATGGATATTTCAATCACGACAGCAGGCAGCCCTCATGAAATCACAGTAAGCGCAAAAGAAAACAGGGTGACTGCAGACGGCAGCTCGTCAGCCGCGATGGAAGCATACGTCACGGATAAAAACGGGAACATCCTTGAATATCCCGCATACATGACAGTCGAGACAAGCGCAGGCGAAATACTCGAAAAA
>DAOQVZ010000155.1:0-257 GCA_035341815.1 bacterium | reverse complement strand
CACGCAGGTCCCATGCGTCGACGGGGTGGCAAAATTCAGCGTAAAATCGCCTTCGTCCCCTGGAACAGCTGCAGTCAAAGCTTTCTTTGACGACCTCTCGGGGGAAGGGAAAATTTTCTTTGCCCCCCACCTGAGGCCCATGCTGCTTGTAGGTTACGGAGAGCTTGCACTCGGCTACGGAAGCATAAAGGGAAATGCATCCCTGCTGGACAAAGACTGGATAAAGGAAAAAGGATTCGCAGCCGCGGGACGCGGCG
>DAOQVZ010000154.1:0-5730 GCA_035341815.1 bacterium | reverse complement strand
TTATACGGGATAAATTTCATCCGTCCGTAGTTTTAACGAAGGGGGACGTTTATCCTGGCAAGGACACCGCCACAAAAACTTTTTCATTTCCACGTTTTCACGCATGCTTATTCCTCTATAATTCCTTTCGTCCTTCAATCGATTTTCTCAAAGTAGCTGAATCGACATATTCTATCTCGGCGCCCACCGGAATGCCGCAGGCAAGCCTTGAATGTTTAATGCCGATATTCCTCAACATGCCGGAAATATATGTCGCAGTGTATTCTCCTTCGGGAGTAGGATTGGTTGCAATAATAACCTCTTTTATATCCTCTTTGCGGAGTCTTTCCACAAGCTGGGAAATCTTTAGCTGACCGGGCGGCGTCTTATCGAGGGGGGAAATCCTTCCGCACAGAACGTGATACCTGCCTTTAAAACCGCTTTTTTCAATCAGCACCAGGTCTTTTACCTCTTCCACGATACACAAGATATTCTCCCTTTCCCCGTCCGAACATATATGGCAGAACTCGCTGTCGGAAAGATTGAAACATCTTTTGCAGAGCATGACTTCTTTTTTCAGAAGAATGAGGTTTTCAGCCAATGCAACTATTTCATCATGGCTTTCTTCAAGAATATAGTTTACTATCCTTTCGGCGCTTTTGGGGCCTATCCCGGGAAGTTTCACTATTTTCTCTATGAGTTTTTCGACAAGTTCAGGATAATAATTCATAATTCATTTTAGAAAGGCAGGTTCATGCCGCCCATCTGGGCTTTCATTTCGCTTCCTATCATTTTTTCAACTTCTTTCTGGGCGGACGAAAAGGTTGATTTTATGAGTTTTTCGACAAGAGCCTTGCTTTCAGGCTTAAGAATTTCCTGGTTGATTTCTATGGATAAAAGTTCCATTTTACCGTTTATCTTCAGCTTCACTTCTCCCCTCGGAGAAGATGCCTCTACTGTTTTTTCCCTGAGCAGTCTTTCAAACTGGGCAGCCTGTTTTTTAAGCTGTCCCAACTGCTTGAGATTATCGAATATATTCGCCATTCATTCCTCCATTTTTACAATTTCCCCATTAAAAAATTTCACTATTTTTTTCACTTCATCGTTGTTAATTATAGTATTTTTTACGCTTTCCTCCAAATTAAAGACCGCTTCTATCTTCCTGCCGGCGATTCCTGACAGAATCTTTTCTATAAGCTTCCTGTTGACCGGCTGTTCGACTTTTGACTTATGGAACGAATATTTCGCCCCGAAACGGATAAACAGCTTGTCGTCTTCCTGCTTTTCAGGTATTCCTTCCCTCAACGCGGCTACAAGAGTAGGTTTGTGTTTTTTAACCTCTGAAAGGATAAAATCCCACTTCATCGCAAGCTCGTCGGTGCTGCTGGCATGCTTCTCTTCTTCCTTTCCTTTTTCTTCTTTCTCAAGAAGAGTTGTGCCGTTTGAATCCTCCTTTTTCTCCCTGCAACTGCTTTCTTTTTTCTCTGCGGATTCTCCTGTTTCTCTTATTACTGACGGTTTTTCTTCCTTTTCTTCTTTGCTGTCAAACAATCCCTTTGTCTCAGTTTCTGCCCCGGAAACAATTCTTTTCTCCGCGAAAACCTGGCTAAGCCTGAAAAGAAGAACTTCAACGAGGATTATGGGAAGGCTCGATATTCTTAATTTTTCCCTGTAATCAAGAACCTTCGTAACAGCATCAAGCAGGGTTTCCACGCTTGTTTCTTTAAACTCTTCCGCAAAATGCATATCTTCCCGGGATTCGGGCTTTTCCTGCCCTACTGATACAAGAACAAGAAATTTGATTTTTTTGACTATTCCTTCCAGTATCAGAGCCGGGTCCTTTCCCTCGTTCAATAACCTGTGAAACATTAAAACGCTGTTCTTCATATCTTTTTTCTTGAGAAAAGAGAGCAGCTCTATGACTCCCGTTTCTTCCATGATGCCCAAAAATTCCCTTGCGTCCTCTGATGTGATACCGTTGTTTCCTGCATTGACAATAAGCTGGTCGAGAGTGCTGAGAGCGTCTCTCAGGGAACCTCCGGAAAATTCAAATATGTCTTTCAAAGCTTCCTGCTCAACCTCTATTTTTTCGCTTTTGCATATTTCGTTCAACTTGGTAATTATCTCGTCCATGTTGAAAGGGCGGAAGTTAAACCTCTGGCATCTTGAGAGGATAGTGGGGATAATTTTCTCCGGAGCAGTTGTGGCAAAGAAAAACTTAACGTAAGAAGGAGGTTCCTCAAGGGTTTTCAGAAGAGCATTGCAGGCCTCAGTCGTAAGCATGTGGACTTCGTCTATGATATATATCTTGTACCTGGAACTTGAAGGCATCAGATTAACGTTGTCCCTCAAATTCCTTATTTCGTCTATCCCCCTGTTTGAAGCCCCGTCTATTTCGAGGACATCGATGGATGACCCTGCGGTAATTGCTTTGCACGATGAACATTTGTTGCAGGGATTGCCTTCGGAAATTTTTTCGCAGTTAAGAGCCTTGGCGAAAATCCTCGCAACGGAAGTTTTTCCCGTGCCCCTCGGACCCGCGAAAAGATAGGCGTGCGCAACCTTGTTTTCCCTTATGGCATTTATCAGCACACTTGTAATGTGCTTCTGCCCGCATACCTCTTCAAAATTTACGGGCCTGTATTTTCTCGCAAGTACAGTATACATTTGTCAACCCTCATAATTGATGTTCTTCATAAGTATCGGTATTTCGTCCTGTATCTCCTGCAGCCTGAACTGGACCTGGTAAAGATGGAAATATAAACCTCCCTTTTCAAGAAGCTCCCTGTGCATTCCGGTTTCCGCTATCTCTCCGTTTTTTAGAACTATGATTTTCTTTGCATTTCTTATGGTCGACAGCCTGTGAGCAATAACAAAAGATGTCCTGCCTTTCATCAGCCTCTCAAGCGCCTCCTGTATGAGCCTCTCGGTCTCTGAATCCACCGATGAAGTCGCTTCGTCAAGAATGAGAATGGGAGGATTCTTGAGCAAAGCCCTCGCTATGGCAATCCTCTGCTTCTGCCCCCCCGAAAGCTGGTTTCCCTGTTCTCCCACTTCCGTATCGTATCCTTCGGGCAATTGGCTGATAAAGGAATGGACCCTTGCAGCTTCTGCAACTTCTATAATCTCTTCATTTGTCGCATTCTGCTTGCCGAAAGAAATATTCTCCGCAACCGTGCCGTTAAAAAGAAACGGTTCCTGCAATACAATTCCTATCTGCCTTCTCAGATAGTTGAGCTGGTAATCCTTGATATTCCTTCCGTCCACCAATATTTCCCCGCCTGTCACATCGTAAAATCTCGGGATGAGGCTTATGAGGGTCGTTTTTCCCGAACCGCTTGGACCCACGATGGCAAATGTCTCGCCCGCCTTCGCCTCAAATGATATATTTCTCAGAACGTTTTCCTTTCCATTGTAGCCGAAAGTAACGTTTTTAAAAAGAACGTCGCCTTCAAGTTTGCCCGGAAGAAGAATGGCGTTTTTCTTATCCTCAACCTCCGGCGCCATGTCAAGCACCTCGAAAATTCTTTCGGCCGAAGCCTGTGCGCTCTGGAATATGGTATTCACCTGGTTAATCTGTTCAAGGGGGGAATAAAGCACTCCTATATATCCTATAAAGGCAACCATTGTTCCTATCGTAAGGTTTCCCTGTATTACCTGGAAGCCCCCGTACCAGAGAATAATTATGGTGCCTATCGAGCTTATAAAAATAATCAAAGGCTGGTAGGTTGCCGCCAGTTTGCCTATATGCATCTGTATCTTGAAGAAATTCCTTCCCTTCTGGGAGAACTTTTTCATTTCGTGGGATTCCTGGGTAAAAGTCTTTATCTCCTTTATTCCGTATATATTCTCCTGCAGGGTGGAAAGAACTTCAGCCCTTGTTTTCTTCTGCTGCCTGAAACCCTCTATTGCCCTCTTCTTGTATCTGTAGATTAAGACTGCAATCAAAGGCATGGGAATCATCGAGATAAGGGTAAGATTGAGGTTAAGGTTAACCAGTATGAGAAAAGTCGCAATGAGAGTTATCAGTGCCCTTATTATGGTTGTAAAACCCGTGGTGATAATCTGGTTGCAGTCCATGACATCCTGCATTACCCGGGAGACAATGGGCCCGCGCTTCTCCTTTGCAAAATACGAAAGAGACAGTTTCTGTATCCTGTGGTAAAGAAGGTTCCTGAACCTGAAAACTATGGCGTTCTGAAGCCTGTATGACGTCACTACCGAAAGAGAACCTATCATTCCCCTGAAAAGAAAAAGCATAAGAATCGCAAAAGAAACAAAGTGGAGCATCTTAATGTTACGTTCCACTATAACTGTGTCTATTATATATCTTGTAAAGAGAGGATATGAGAGGTTGATAACCTGGTTTATGAGCATCCACAGGATTAGAAGAAAGAAAAGGTACTTGTATCCTTTCGAATACCCCCATAGCCTTTTAATGAATTCCATTTTATATGCTGCCCAGATGCTTCAGCAGGTCGAAAAACAGTATTATCAGCGCTATTATGCCGCATACTGCCGTATTTATTATCAACATCAACTTCAGGTCGGGCTTATTGATTTTTTCAGGAATGCCTGCAGTATCAAGAACCTGCACAAAGGGGATATCAGCCGCGTCTTTTCTTCTGACTTCTTCAATCCTTGCCGAAAAAGAGGCATAAAGCGTTTCCTGCAGAGAAATTTCCCTGTTTATATTAACAAGTTCCGCCTTTAGAGAAGCCAATACGGCCAGAGTTTTCTTAATCTGTTCTATCTCTTTGCCTAAATCAGATTTATCGGGAATTTCCTTTTTGGAGGATTCCCTGTTTTGCATCTCCATGGTTTTTAAATAGAGTTCCTCCGACAGCCTGCCTGTCAAACGCGAAAGCTGGGACAGGTCTTTATCTACCACGATGTTGTGCTTCCTTTGCAATTCTGAAACCTTTTTGTCAAGAACAGCTATCCTGTCCTTTACTTCAGACAGCCTGCCTTCTATCCATTTCTGCTCAACTGAGGATACATTATTGACACCCATATCACGGATTATGGCATTAAGATTTTCCGTGTAATAGTTTGCTATTTCAGCGGCCCTCTCAGAACTTTTATCCATAAAAACGATTTCCATAATACCTTCTTTCCTGCAGTCAATGGCTGTTCTCTTTTCAAGAATTCCTGCCGCATCCTGCAGGCTTTTGACCTTGTATGCATTCACAAGGTCAAATCTTTTCACTATATCTTCTTTCATCCTCCGGCTCTTAAGGATAGATACAAAAAGCTCTTCATTATCTTCCATCCCTGCAGGTTCGGCCTGTAGCGAAGAATCTTTTTTTTCAAGAGGATATTCGGAAGGTCTTATGATACTTACTGAGGACTTGTAGTATTTAGGAGAAACCATGTAGATAAAATATGACAGGAAAATCCCTGCAAGATATAAAATAAGTATAAACTGAAGGTGTTGGATAAATATGTTCTTTTTTTTATCAATGTTCTTGTTATTTTTCATATTAACTGTCCTGACGGGGGAAAATCGCATATCAAAGGTGGATTTAATCAAAGAGAAAAAAAGCTAAAGCATAATAAACGAATCAGAAAAACCTCCCCTTGAAAGCTTATCAATGAAGAGTTTCCCGGAAAAGCCCGGGATAAACCCCGGACAAGCCCGGGGTAAACAAGGTAAATGGGCGCACGTGGATTCGAACCACCACCCCGTCGCTTGAAAGCTCCTTAGGATATTTTGGTCTTGAGTTGAAAATCGAAAATAGAAATTAGACC
>DAOQVZ010000153.1:0-5815 GCA_035341815.1 bacterium | reverse complement strand
TATCCCGGTATTTTGGGGCTGTGCGATTGTATTCTTGCAGCTTCAGAAATCATGTTGATACTGTCTTCTGTCACAAGAATACAATCGCACAGCCCCAAAATACCGGGATAATATGAAATATCTGAATACCCCGGGAACTCGGAATAAACAACGGATTTTTCCTTTTCGAGCCGTTTTACCAGATAGTTGACAACACATGTCTCAGTTCTCCTCGAAGTAGTGAATAAAAAACTGTATTTCCCATCGCAAGAGAAAAGAATATCGGCGAGCCTTTTTACTAAAGGAAGTGAAATTCGATAATTCTGGTCGTTTCCGCCTATTAAAATTCCTATATTTTTTTTCCCGTTATCAAAATTTAAAAGCTTTTCAATTCTTTTCTTTTCTCCTGAAATGAATGTTTCGGTTATCCGGTTGGGAGCCCCGAGAGTTACTATGAGATTTTTAAGCCTCTTTCTCTGCAGTTTTATATAATCATGGCATGGAATAACAAGAAAATCGAAAAGTTTCAGAGGCAATGAAGTCGGAACCATGACATTCACAGAAACGGCTCTTTCCTGATTTTTTGACAGTATGAGGTTTACAGGCGCAAGTATTGAACCTGCAGATACAATAACATACGATTTTTCCCTTGGTATTTCAATATTTCCGTCACAGAAAAACTGAAGAAGTCTTCTTCCGAGTGACCATGCCCTTATGCAGCATGACAAAGCAAAAAGCCTGCTGACAAAAGGAGATTTTCCTTTCCTCTGGAACAGCCTGTAATATGGCCCTTTTAATGAAACTTTCAGAATTTCAATTCTGCTTTCAGGAAAAGCTTCGGCAATACCGAGCGATTGATTCAAATTGCCTTTAAAACCGTCGTCCAAAACAAGTATATTCATTTGCAGAAAACTTCGGCCATATATCCCGCCATGGAAAAATTTCAGAGCCTGACTTCTACCCCTCTTTTCATCAAAAATGATTTTATTTCTGTTACTGAATACTTCCTGAAATGAAGCAGGGAAGCTATGAGTACAGCACTTGCATTGCCTTCTTTCACAACTTCGCAGAGATGTTCAAGAGTGCCTGCCCCTCCGGAAGCAATAACAGGAATGTTGACGTTTTCAGATACGGTTCTGGTCATTTCAATATCGTAGCCTTTTTGCGTTCCGTCCATATCTATGCTTGTGAGCAGAATTTCGCCGGCTCCCAGCCGCTCGGTTTTTTTTGCCCAGTCAACAACATCCAGACCTGTAGGGGTTTTACCGCTCTCTATATATACTTCCCATTTCCGGGAAGCAACTCTCTTGCCATCTATCGCCACAACAATGCACTGGCTTCCGAATTTCTTCGCCCCGGCTTCTATCAAGGAAGGATTTTTCACCGCGGCCGTATTGATTGAAATTTTATCGGCTCCGGCTTTTAAAAGTTTTTCTATATCGTCTATACTATTAATACCTCCGCCCACTGTAAGAGGTATAAAAACCACCTCCGCAACTTTCCTTACGACATCCAGCATTGTCTTCCTGCCTTCTATTGTTGCACTTATATCAAGGAAAACAAGCTCGTCCGCTTTCTCCCTGCTGTAGAAGGATGCCTGTTGAACAGGGTCTCCGGCTCCCACGAGATTTTCAAAATGAACCCCTTTTACCACACTACCGTCTTTCACATCAAGGCAAGGTATGATTCTCACTGTAACCATTTCCCCTCCAGAAAGTTTTTTATGAAACATAGTCCGTAATCACCGCTTTTTTCCGGATGAAACTGTACCCCCACAATGTTATTCATTTTGACCACCGAGGCAAATTCGTGCCCATAGCAGGTAATGGCAGCAATTGTATTCGATTTCTCAGGGGCGGCAAAATAAGAATGGGCAAAATAAAACCATGTTTTGTCGGGTATATTTAAAAAAAGTTCCTTTCCATTATACTTCACTTGAACTTGATTCCAGCCCATATGCGGCACTTTCATACTTTCGGAAAAAGGGAAAGAAAACTTTATGACATTGCCTTTGATCAGCTTAAGTCCTTCGCAATCCCCTTCTTCGCTGTGGTCAAAGAGCAGCTGGAGTCCGAGACAAATTCCAAGGAATGGTTTGCCTGACTTAACGGACCCTGACAGGGCGATTTTAAGACCTGACTCATCAAGGCTGCGTATGCCGTCTCCGAAAGCGCCTACACCGGGTAATACAAGTCTGTCCGCTTTTGAAAAATCAGACGGATTGTTAATTATAAAAACTTCTTCTCCGCATTTTTTAAAAGCGGTAATAACACTGTATATATTCCCTGCTCCATAATTGATGATTCCCGTCAAGCTTTTCTCCCGTAATATTGAAAATCCGGATTGGACAGGGCAGGCATCTGGTCCCGGTTTTACACATTGCCTATTTGTTTAATTCTGTGTGAAATTCCTGGATGCTTTTCACATTTATGTCATCTTTCTTGATTTTCTTTATGGCAACCATAGTAGCTTTTGCTCCAGGAATTGTTGTTATAAGTGGAATATTTCTGTTGACTGCAATGCTTCTTATTGACACTATATCGCTTTTAGGTTTCTTTCCCGAAGGAGTATTTATTATAAGAGATATCTTATTGTTCTTCATGTAATCAACGACGTTGGGCCTTTCTCCCTCATACACCTTGGGTATCAGCTTTACTTTCAAACCTTTTTCAAGAAGAAACCTGCCTGTTCCCGAACTGGCAAAAAGTTCGAAGCCCATCTCATGGAAACCTTCTGCTATAGAAACGACTGAAGGCTTGTCTTTATCCTTCACGCTTATGAAAACAGCCCCGGAAACAGGCAGTTTCTGTCCTGCCGCAAGCTGGCTTTTTGCATAAGCCATCTCAAAACTGCTGTCTATTCCTATAACTTCTCCCGTTGACCTCATTTCCGGACCTAAAGTGGCATCTATGCCCTGGAACCTGGCAAAAGGGAAAACAGATTCCTTGACTGCAAAATAATTGGGCTTGACGGATTTCGCAAATCCAAGCTGTTCAAGTGTTTTACCCGTCATTATCTTGGTAGCAAGTTTTGCAAGAGGAACATTTATGACTTTACTCACGAAAGGAATTGTTCTTGATGCCCTTGGGTTGACTTCAAGTATATATATATCGCTGTTTTTGACGGCATACTGTATGTTGATAAGTCCCCTTATATTAAGATCCAGGGCGATCTTTCTGGTTGAATCCTCAATTTCTGAAATAATGTTTTTTGCAAGACTGTAAGGCGGCAAAACCATTGCGCTATCCCCTGAATGAACTCCAGCTTCTTCTATATGTTCCATTACTCCGCCAATCACGCATAGTGTGCCGTCACAGATGGCATCCACATCAACTTCTATGGCATCTTCAAGAAATTTATCTATCAGAACGGGACGTTCGGGAGAAATGTCTACGGCTTTTTTCATGAAGGATTCAAGAGAATTGCTGTCATAGACAATCTCCATGGCCCTTCCGCCGAGTACATAAGAAGGCCTGACAAGAACCGGATAACCTATGCGTGCGGCAATCATTTCGGCCTGCTTGAATGAAGTCGCCGTGGCATTCTGAGTCTGTTTGATTGAAAGTCTGTCGAGAAGCTGCCTGAATTTTTCTCTATCTTCCGCAATATCAATTGCTTCGGGGCTTGTGCCCAGGATTTTCACGCCTTCATTCTGCAGGGGTATGGCAAGATTCAAAGGTGTTTGTCCTCCGAACTGCAATATGACGCCTTCCGGTTTTTCCTTTTCTATGATGTTCATAACATCTTCTATTGTGACCGGCTCGAAGTAAAGCCTGTCCGAAGTATCGTAATCAGTGCTCACCGTTTCAGGATTGCAGTTAACCATGATGCTTTCGTAACCTTCATCCCGCAAGGCGAAAGAGGCATGGACACAGCAATAATCAAACTCTATTCCCTGGCCTATCCTGTTAGGCCCTCCACCGAGTATCACTACTTTTTTCTTCACGGAATATCTCCCCTCGTCATATTTTTCGTACGCCGAATAATAATACGGTTTTTCGGCTTTATACTCGCCGCCAGTACTGTCCACAAGCTTAAAAACATTATTGATATTCTTCTCCTTCCTTCTTTCCCTTATTTCATGCTCCGTCGTATTTAATAGCGTTGCCAACTGCATGTCCGAAAAACCTGATTTCTTTGCAGTTTCAAGGATATTTGCAGGAAGTTTTTCTATATTTTCGTATCCGTGGATATTTTTCGCCGTATCAACAATTTCCTTGATGTTTCTCAAAAACCACAGGTCAATCCGGGAAAGCCTGTAAATTTCTTCAAGAGAAAAACCAGCAAGAATCGCGTATCCGACATAAAAAATTCTGTCATCATCAGGAACAGATATTCTTTTTCTTACAAGCTCTTTCTCTTCATCGGTAAATTCATGGGCGATATTCCACCTGTCTTTCCCATCGAATCCTAAACCGAACCTGCCTATTTCAAGTGACCTTATTCCTTTCTGGAAAGCTTCGCGGAAATTCCTGCCTATGGACATGGCTTCACCCACGGCCTTCATGGAAGTCCCTATCCTTGTTTCTGCCGAAGGAAATTTCTCAAAGGTAAACCTTGGTATCTTAAAAACACAGTAATCGACCGTAGGCTCGTAAAAACATGTTGTTTTGCCAATCAGCTGGTTGCTTACCTCTGCAAGGGTGAATCCCACTGCAAGTTTGGAAGCAATCCTCGCTATGGGAAATCCCGTTGCCTTTGAAGCAAGAGCCGAACTCCTTGAAACTCTTGGGTTCACTTCTATGATAACCACTTCGCCATTCTCAGGATTTACAGCATACTGGATGTTCGCTCCTCCGACCACACCTATTTTTCTTATGATTTTTTTTGAATAATCCACAAGCCTTTCATATTCTTTCCTGCTGAGGGTTTGAGCAGGAGCCACAACTATGCTGTCCCCGGTATGAATCCCCATGGGGTCAACGTTTTCCATGGAAGTTATCATTACAACATCGTCCCGGCAGTCTCTCATGACTTCAAATTCTATTTCCTTCCAGCCAAGGACAGATTGTTCAATAAGGACTTCATGGATAGGGCTTGTTTCCAATCCATATTCAAGTTTTTTCTCGAGTTCTTCGATGTTGTACGCTACAGAACCGCCCGTACCCCCAAGCGTATATGCGGGCCTTAATATCAGGGGAAATCCAAGTTTCTTTGCTATTTTCATGCCTTCTTCAAAATTGAAGGCAAGAACGCTTTCGGGAACTTTTATTCCTATTTCCGTCATGGCATTCTTGAAAAGTTCACGGTCTTCAGCGATTGCGATAGTATTTATATCGGCGCCAATAACCTTCACATTATACTTATCAAGTATGCCTTCCCTTCCAAGAAATGTTGCAAGATTCAAGCCTGTCTGTCCACCCAGGGTCGGAAGCACTGCATCAGGTTTCTCCTTTTCTATTATTTTCCTTAACATCTCAACGGTAAGGGGTTCGAGATATGTGTGTTCAGCCATCTCGGGGTCAGTCATAATTGTAGCAGGATTACTGTTGACAAGAACAACGTCGTATCCTTCTTCCCTAAGGGCTTTACAGGCCTGTGAACCTGAATAATCGAATTCACACGCCTGGCCTATAATTATGGGTCCGGAACCTATTATCATTATCTTGCGAATATCTTTTCTGCCTGCCATTTTATCCCTTTATTAATGAGAAGAAAGTCTCAAATTGTTCTTTTTGAGGTATAAAGCTGACTGACATGGCTTTTAATTTCTCATCAAATAATCCTTCAACGGTTTCGTCATTAAGATGGACATACCTTATTATTTCATTGCTCAAGGTTTCTCTCTTTAGTATGAAACTATGCATCTGCTCTGCAATAATGCATTTCTTTGTTT
>DAOQVZ010000152.1:0-5841 GCA_035341815.1 bacterium | reverse complement strand
ATTCTGAACTTGTTTCAGAATCTCGTATTTAAATGAGAGATGCTAAGACACTTAAATCTTACTGTTATATTTTATTTTCAGGCATAAATTTATAAATCAATTAGCTGTTAAATCGTTACATTTCAGTGGATACTATCAAGATTCAATATAAACACACTCAAATAGTTTGGCTTACCCTTTACACGTTAGGGGGAGGCCTGGTATTTTGTTTGATTTTATTGGTATTGCAAGTTTTTAATCCCGGCATGAAAGGCTTCAATCCAGCATTGTTTATGCTGGCAGGCATCCTTGCAGTTTCTTTGTTACTCTTTTATAAGCTAACCATAACAATAGATAGAACCTGCATCAATATTCGTTTTGGAACAGGCATTATAAGGAAAACATTCATCCTCAAAGACATTGCCGGATTGCTCACAGTAAAGAATCATTGGTATTACGGGTGGGGAATACATCATACCCCTTGTGGATGGTTATATAATGTGTCCGGATTGCATGCCGTTGAGATTACCACAAAATCCGGCAGAAAATACAGGCTTGGCACTGATGAACCTGATGCACTTGAAAAGGCCATCCGCTCATCATTGCCATGAAAACACTGGTTGCGAAGGACCGTCCTTCGCCTGCTGCCGACTGACATGTGAGAAAAGGAGGAAGAATGAACCGAAGGGAAAGACTGCTGGCTACTTTTCAGGGGAAGCCCGTAGACAGACCTGCCGTTTGCTTTTACGAGATTGGAGGGTTCAGTATGAAGGCAGATGGCGATGAGTTCAATGTGTGGAACGACCCTTCCTGGCGTCCTCTCGTAGAAATAGCCCATGAAAAAACTGACATGATACGTTTTGTCAGTCCCGTATGGAAGGGCGAAGGCGTTAACTGTCTGGATGAATTAACGGAAAAGAAAACATGGTGCGAGGGGAAATCTATTTTTACCCGCATAGCCATAAAAGCTCCCGGAAGACTCCTCACTTCTTTGACGCGCAGGGATAATGACTTACAGACAATATGGATACTTGAACACCTGCTGAAAAACACCGATGACATAGAAGCATACCTGCGTCTGCCCGAACCCCCCGCTGGAGAAATAGATATTACAGGGATGTATGAGGAGGAAAAATGCCTGGGTGATTCCGGAATCGTAAGCGTGGAAATGGCAGACCCTCTTTGCGAGACTGCCGGTTTAATGCCTATGGGGGAATACACGGTTATCGCCATGACCAAACAGGTTCTTTTTCACCGTCTGCTGGAACGTTTTGCCCGCATTGTTTTGCCGAGATGCGAACAGGTAGCCGAGAAATTCCTCGGCAGGCTTTGGCGCATCGCAGGTTCCGAATATGCCAGCGAACCTTACCTGCCGCCACGACTTTACAGGGAGTATGTCGTGAGATATACGGGAGAAATAGTGAAAATAATTCAGAAATACGGAGGGTATGCCCGCATCCATTCCCACGGACGTCTGCGAAACATTCTTCCCCTGATTGCAGAAATGGAACCTGACGGGCTTGACCCTCTCGAACCTCCTCCTCAGGGAGATATGTCCCTGGCAGAAATAAAGGATGTTATTGGGAAAAATACCGTTCTAATGGGAAACATAGAGGCTTCCGATATAGAAAACCTCAACCCGCAGGAGTTTGAAAAAAAAGTTATCACTGCATTGAAGGAAGGCACTCAAGGAAAAGGACGGGGTTTTATTCTTCATCCATCAGCATGTCCTTTTGGAAGAACTATTACCTGCAGGACAATGGGCAACTATGAAACCATGGTAAGGCTTGCTGAAGAATTTCATTAAGGAACAATAAAAATTTACACCTTTGCAAAATATTGAATTTATATGACAGCAAGTTTATATTCTCTGAATTTAACTTGTATAATTTTCTAACGACAGAATATTACCATCTCTTTGTATAAATGTCAGGTTCCAATACACGCAAGCATGCGACATTGTGGTTATTAATGGTTTACAACTTATATCCGGAAAGAATGAAGGTTTTATTTGAAATTTATGGTTAATTGTATTCCCTGAATTTTCAGGTTATAATACATGCAAACTATTGACTTTCACATAAGTATTTCCTGTATAACAGTTTGATATTGGTTGAACGCTTGTATAAAATGGAAAATAAAAAACTGTTCACAATGTTTGTAATTGCTGCTATTGCAGGAAGAACGCTTGTCTGTCATGGCAATGAACATGAATCTTCCAATCCTGTAAAATCCAACAATGAAATTTCGCTAATACACAAACAGAAAGGTGCAGTAAATGATGGGCGTGGACAGTTTCATGTATCTGCAGAAAAAAGACTTTTTAAAAAGGAGAATCAAATGAGAGTATTGTTCCTGGGCAACAGCCAGATGAGAGTGTACAAACTGCCTCTCATGATGCAAACCATGTCGGAATCTTCTCCATCTGACCATCAGCGAATCACAGTCGGAGACATGTCAGTTAATGGAACCTCACTGAAAAAACACTGGGAGGCAGGAGAAGCCCCTGGAACACCTCGTGCAGTTATCGCCACCGGCAAGTGGGATTATGTCATAATCCAGGAAATTGCATATTTGAATAATATGGAGTTCAGTAAATTTGAAGAGGAGTTTCAAAAATATGCGGACTTGTTTGATAACGCCATAAAGGCTGCCGGAGCAAAAACCATACTTTTCGCAACTGCCAGCGTAACCCGATTGTACAAGTCAAGTTCTTACCGGTTGGATTCCTACATATATCCGGATTCCTTCATAGCTTTCAACGATATGCAGGTTTCCTATGGGAAAAGAAAGGGTATTCCCGTGGCCGCGGCAGGCTACGCCTGGATGAAATACCTGGGGCCCAATCCGTCGGATGAACATCTACTTTCACTTTACCACGCGGACAGGGGACACCCCGGTCTTTATGGAACGTACATTTACGCCTGCCTGCTTTACGCCTTTCTTATGGGGAAAACTCCCGTGGGGCTTGTCAGCAAATTTGATTTTCTAACACCAGGAGTGATACCCAGGCCGGAAGCTCTCAAATTACAGCAGGCGGCATGGGAACAGTATCTGGAAAGCACGAAACCGTAGAACCACCTCGGGCAGAACAATTTTCGAACCTGTTTTGTAATGATCCCTTATAATTACCCCTTCATTTATTTAGTATAGCTTTTTATATGCTTTTTCTCTTTGCTCAACCGCCAGGACAATAATATCTTTTGTAAATATTTTATAAACCACAATAATTTTTCTTCTTATGTGTAGAGAATATAACCCTTCATAAGCTGCCCGCAAAGGCTTGCCTTTATAAGGATTGCGGCTCAAAGCATATTCAATTTCATCCTTTATTTCAAGCACTTCTTTCTTATTGGATGACAACCTGCTAAAATCCTTTTTAACGCTTTTTTTATAAAGAATTTTGTATTTCATGAAATTTCTTTTCCCATGCTTTCAGAAGAAATTATATTGTCGGAAGCATCGTTAAGTCTGTCCAGCGCTTTTTGATGCAAAGAAACGTCAAACAGATATTCTTCCAGAGCCTTCTTTATAAAATAAGATTTCGGCCTATTGGTCTCCTTCTTAATTTCATCAAGTTTATTATCCATTTCTTCCGGCAGTCTTAAAGATATTATTCCCATTTTTTCCTCCTGTGTAGTTTTTGTAATACTTATACTACATTGTACTGCGAAATGACATTATCGTCAACGGCGAGCAAACGAGGGGCTTTTAATATAAATATTAATCAGTCCTCTGGCACGTCCTGTTAATGCCAAAGTTAATTTGACTTTTTCGGGGAGGGTGTGTTAAATTCAGGGTAGAGTTTCAGCCCGTTTTGGCAATAGTCCTTTTAAAGGCTTACAAACAAATAGTGCCAAAGGGAGGTCCCAATAGGCGAGACAGCATTTACTTATATTTACAGGGAGCTATTGAAAAAATGAAAAAACGATTCACGCAGGTATTAACGGGCGGAATTATTGTTCTGCCGGCGGTTTTAATGGCACAGGGGGGTGTTGTTGTCTTGAATGATGCGGAAGCGGCGCGCTGGCGGCGGGAGGTGCTGCCGTTGCCAAAGGAACTGGTTATTCCGGCCGTGCGAAAACTTGATCCAGGAGCCATATATATTACTATGTAGCAGAGTGGGGACCATTGGAAAGGGGAGGTTGGGCTGCAGCCAAAGTTTTTGCAGGCCGTCAAGGAACTCCAGATACACCAGCAGCAGTTGCTGCCTATGAGGTCGGGAGAAAGTGGCATACGCAGTCCCTTTCAAATATCTTTGGTAATGGCGACGGATATTTAATGCAAGAACCTGATGGTGTGGCAGAAAAATTATGGCCAAACGAAGTTATTGCTACAGGAGCAATATTTTTTAATATGACTAGCGCAGAAATTTGGGAATGGATACAAAACCAATTATAAAGATCATTTAAAAAAAAAGAAAAAAGACCATGAAAATGCTAAGTGTAATAATTTTGTTATGCTTTTCTGTATTATCTTCTGGAGAAGGAGTAAAGGCAAAATTTCTTGATGTTGGAGATGGACAGGCAATGAAAGAAGTTTACTCACCAGAAGGAGTATTGGAAACAACTATACCTTATGACAAAAAAACAGGGAGACCTCATGGAGAGATGAAATGGTATGATAAAGAGGGGAATGTTATAAGGTCACAATGGTATGTATTCGGAAAAGAATCTGATAAAGAGGCCTTTTTAAGAGCAGAGGAGCAAAGGAAGATAAAACCACAATATTCAGAGATTGAGCAACGAGAAGGAGATAGAATCAATGGTTTTATAAAGAATTTATCAACTGCTTGGTCTAAGCAGAATTATACATACTGTAAAAGTCTTATTGAAAAAGTTTTAACAGAAGATTCAGATTGGGTTCCAGGCCTTGTTGCAAACTTTACGTATCTTTTATATGTGGATTCCGATATGGAGAAATCACTAAATGTTCTTAAATCAATAGAGGATTTAATAAAAAATGAAGACAGTAATACTATAAAGAGTGTGGAGGCTCAAAGAATATTAATGTCCGTAGTTAGTAACTATGCAAACTTGGTAAAAAGGGCGATGGAAGCAGGAAATAAAATTGAGAGGGGAAAAGTTGTTTTCCCAGAAGGTGTGATAATCATTTTATATGGCAGGTCTAAAGGATATGCAGTAGATTCTATGGCAGATTTACGTTTGGAGTTTGAAAAAAAGAATCTTCAAAAATAAGAGGAGTATGAAATGTGGTTTAAGACACCGCCAAGACCTATAGATGCAGGAGACGAGATGAAAAGAATAGGTTGTTATAGGGCTTTCTTATGCATACTGTTTACAACAATTTTCATGTCGGGATGTGTAACTACGAAAAGAGAAGTGCCTGATAAATCGAAAAAAGAAGAGGTAAAAAGAGCAGAAATCGTTAAAGGTAAAATCGGCAGAGACGGTGCTCCCATGGTGCTGATACCAGCTGGGGAGTTCATGATGGGCAGCCCTGCGGGAGAAGGATATGATTGCGAACGCCCCCAGCACAGAGTGTATCTGGATGCGTACTACATAGACAAATATGAAGTGACGGTGGAACAGTACCGCAATTTTTGCGAAGCGACAGGCAGGAGTATGCCATCTGCTCCCTCTTGGGGATGGATAGACAGCCATCCTATTGTGAACGTAACATGGGAAGATGCCAGCGCGTATGTAAAATATTACGGCAAGCGTTTGCCGACAGAAGGGGAGTGGGAGAAGGCGAGCAGGGCGGGGAATAGTACGAAATACTGTTATGGAGACGATGAAAGGAGGCTGGGCGAATATGCGTGGTATTATAAGAATCGTGGAAGTGGAAAACGGACGCAACCTGTGGGACAGAAGAAGCCGAACGCGTGGGGATTGAACGATA
>DAOQVZ010000151.1:0-5844 GCA_035341815.1 bacterium | reverse complement strand
GGCTGACATAAAGAATAAACAGTTCACGGTCGAAATATGGTTCCGAAAGAACGGCCCGGGAAGCATTCGCCATCCGGACGGGGCACAAAGAGGCTATATCATATCTTCACCGGCAGGATGGGGGTCGGGATGGAGAATCAAGACCGAGTATTCTCCATCGCCATGGCTGACATTTGACGTGGGCATTGAAAAAAACAATGTCAGGGCAAAGAGCGATAAAATGTACTCCGACCGTGTATGGCACCATGCGGCCGCAACGTGGGACGGGAGCGAGATAAAGCTCTACGTCGACGGAGTCCTGGCGGCATCGAAAGAACATGCAGGAGAATATATACCGAGCAGGGAATTTTTCAAGATAGGATACCGAAGCGGCGGTTCCGTTCTTCTTGACGTGGACGAAGTGGTCATATACAACAGGGCTTTAAGCGAAGAAGAGATAGAAAAAGCGGGCAGAGGGGAAGGCGGTGTATCTGAAAAAGAAGTTTTTGAGAAAGCTGGCGCTTTAATCAGGGCAGGCAATTACAGGCAAGCCAGGGACGAATACGGAAAGCTTAAAATACTGCCGAATTTCGGCGCAGAACTCGCACTTTTCAACATAGCGGAAAGCTTCAGGCTTGAAAAAGATTACAGCAAAGCGCACAGGACATTTAAAGATATTTTTTCTATTCCCGGACTTACTCCTTATTACCGCATATACGGATTGTTCCGCCAGGCTGAAGTTTTCATCGAACAGGGAGATTACAGTTCAGCCAGGCAGTTGTACGACAGTATAACGAAGACAAAAGGAGCCCTCAGCCACCATGTTTCCAGGGCGCAGATGCTTACTGGGGACACATACAGGACGGAAAGGAAATACTCAAGGGCGCGGGCATTATACGAAAAAATGCTGATTGAAGAAGAATTGTCTTCCTTCCCGAACGACGGTTACAGGGCAGACCTTCGGGCAAGACTCGAATCCATCGAGAGACTGGCCGACGGGGCTGAATTTAAAAGCATCAGCCAGAAACGAGCGGAGCTGGTGAACAAGCCTCGACGCGCGGTCTATGTTTCTGCAAACGGAAATGACGCCAATGGCGGTACCATGGAAACTCCTTTTGCCACCCTGGAAAGAGCCTCACGGGAAGTGCGCAGGATAAAGAAAGAGGAAGGTATTCCTGAAGGAGGCATAGCGGTATACCTGCGCGGAGGGAAATATTTCATGGGCGCCGGACTCTCGCTCAAAGGCGAAGAAGACTCAGGGACTGAAAGTTCGCCGGTGGTCTACAGGAGTTACCCGGGAGAAAAGGCAAGGCTCATAGGAGGAAGACAGGTACGGAACTTCCGTATCCCTGGCGACCCGGAGATATTGAAACTCCTGCCCGAAGAAGCAAGAGGCAAGGTTTGGGCGGCAGACCTTAAGAATCAGGGCATTACGGAATACGGAAAACTGCTTAACAGGGGAGCTTACGCGGATTTCATCAACAACCCGGGACTGCCCGGGGCGCTTGAACTTTCATGCAACGGGAAAATCATGCCGCTTGCCCGCTGGCCCAACGAAGGATGGGTGAGAGTGGCAAAACTGCCGGCCCCCGAAGGAGAATTCCGAAAAACCCCTTACCAGAAAAACAAGTTTACATATTCAGACCCGCGGCCCGAAAGGTGGATAAAAGAAAAAGAAGCATGGATTAAGGGATACCTTGAAGGTTCAAAACCTTACGAAGTAAAACACGTGAGGATAAAAAACATAGACATCTCAAACCGCACGATAGAAACTTTCACCGTAGAGGGAAAGTCCCGCTGGACGGATACGCTTTTCCAGCCCCGGAGCCCTTATTTTGCATATAACCTGCTGAGCGAGATAGATACCCCGGGAGAATGGTACCTCGACAGGAATACCGGTATGCTTTATTTCTATCCGCCTGAACCCGTGGAAGAAATCGAAGTGATAGTTTCCACGCTTGATGCGCCCCTTGTGAAGCTGGAAGGAGTCTCAAACGTGATTTTTGCGGATTTGACACTCGAAAGCACATGGCACAGCGCCGTGGAAATTTACAAAGGCAGGGACAACCTTGTGGCAGGAAGCCTCATCCGCAACGCGGGTCAGTTCGGGGTGGTAATCAAGGGAGGCTGGAACAACGGGGTATCCGGATGCGACATCTACGATATGGGAGAAGGCGGTATCATGCTTGACGGCGGCGACAGGATAAAACTTATACCTTCCCGCCATTACGCGGAGAATAACCACATATCGAGGTTCAACAGGTTTGACGGCGGATACCGGCCGGCTTTGAAACTGAAAGGAGTGGGCCAGAGGGTATCCCACAACCTGGTAAGCGAAGGCCCACACATGATGCTCAGGTTCGAGGGCAACGACCATCTCATAGAATATAACGAGCTGCACGACGGGCCGTACGAATCGAGGGAAACCGGAGCAGTCAATATTTACGGAGAACCGTGGTACCTCATGAGCAGGGGTACTGTTATCAAAAACAATTTTTTTCATCACATAAGCACCAGTTCATCTCCCAACCTTACCCATGGCCTGAACGCAATACACATAGACGCCATGAATGCCGGGCTCGTGATGGAAAACAACATCTATTACAGGTTCCCCACCGGCATATCGAGCACATATCCCGGCAACTGGATTGTCAACAACATTTTTATTGACGGAGAAAACTGGAGCATAGGACAAAGCGACAGGTCTAATATCTTCTGCAAGGACCAAAATATAGACGCAGGCCCGAACTTCAGCCTGGTTAACGGGCTTGCATCAAGGCTCAGAAGCGTAAATTACAGGATGCCTCCATGGAACTACAGGTACCCTCCCCTGGTAAACATGATGCAGCAAGAACCTGCAGGGTGGGGAAAGATACAGGGAAGCATAATCGAGCGGAATGTTAATACGGGCGGCCGGTTTATAACATTCGGCGGAGGCAGCCGAACCACCACCCTTTTCCGTGACAACTGGGACGGGGAAGACCCCCTGTTTGCAGACAGGGAATCAATGAATTTCAACATAAGGTCCGGTTCGCCGGTTTACGGACTTTCCGGCTGCGACCCGATAAAACTTGAGGAAATAGGTTTATACAGGGACAAACTTAGGACAAGCTGGCCAGTTAAAAATGATGTTGGGAAATACTACAATCCCGACTGGAAACCCGTTCAGGAGCTTAAACAGACTATCATGGCTCCGCTTCCCAGGGTGAGCCGCGCACTTCGGTACCGGGTAAGCCGCAGGGTCTCACCGGTCAGTATTGACGGAAAACTTGAACCTGAAGAATGGCTTGGGCTGGATAAAAGCAAGGCGATGGTGATAAAGCAGTATTACACAGGGGAAGAGAAAAAGGGGCCAGAAAGCTATGCATGGCTGCTCTATGACGACAGGTATCTTTACGTGGCAACGAAGCATGAACCTGACCCCTATAAGGAAAACATGCCGGCAAGCCTGAAAGATTTCCTGCCGTTGATAGAGGTATCGATTGAAACACCTTACGGCCCGCACGGACACGGCTGGTGGATGGAAGACATGGTTACCGGTCCGATATATGCGTTTATGGCGAATGCTGAAGGTTCTTTTGACCTGAGGTCGGGAATAATTTTCAAGGTTCCCCACGACAAGGTGGTGAAACTCGAGTCGGAGACGGAATACAAGGCGTCATTTCTGAACAGGGAACTGCTAACATGGACTTCTGAGATGAAGATACCGCTTGCTCAGATAGGCATAAAGCCCGCGGAGGTCGAGCAATTATCTTTCAACATAGGAACATACAAGAGAAGCGGATGGTTTGCATGGGTGGCAACGGGCGCCCACATATGGCGCGTGGAAAACGCAGGTCATATTGAATTTGCCAGATAGCCAGCATGCGAAACCGCCTACAACGGAGGAGCATATGACAAAATACCTGCAGAACCCAAAACCCGAACCTAAACAGCCGGAAGAGAAAGACTGGGGTTTTGTAAAACTGCTCAGTGAACCTTTGCATAAACCTTTTAAGTGGAAAAGATTAAAATCAGCCACAGGCGAGATTTCTCTCAAGGAAGGCGTTAAGCTTGTCAATGAATTTCCCGATAAAGAAGGACTGCTGGAAACCGCTATTGAAGACTTCAAAAGGTTTCTCGCAGCCGGCGGAATACCTGCAAACGGAGGATTCCCCGTTGCCATAAAAAAAACGAAGACAGCCGTGTTTGAGCAATATGTTATATCGGCGAGGAAAAAAGGAATAGAGATAATGTCCGGCGACACCGAGGGAATAAGGCGCGCGCTGGTCTGCCTTGAAGACGAACTTCTTCGCTCGGGAGGTCCTTTCCTCGCAACCGGCAGGATAAAACGGACACCCGTGATAAAAACCCGCATTTCAAGATGCTGCTACGGTCCCATAAACAGACCCCCGAAAAACAGGGACGAGCTGAACGACGATACAGACTATTACCCCGAAGAGTACCTCAACAGGCTTGCACACGACGGTATAAACGGGCTGTGGCTGACCATAACCTTTGCCGATACGGTACCTTCCAAAATAATACCCGAGTATGGGAGGAACGCGGAAAGAAGGATTGAGAAATTAAAACGTACTGTTAACAAGTGCCGGCGCTACGGGATAAAGATATATCCCTTTTGCATAGAACCCATAGCCTTTCCTTCCGGCAGTCCCATGATAAAGAAATACCCGGAACTCCAGGGACATAACAACAACGCTTATTCCTACTTCTGCACCTCCACGGAAAAGGGGAAGGCTTATATTGAAGAAGCGGTATACACGCTTTTCAGCATGGTACCCCATCTCGGAGGGCTGATAAACATTTCCGTGGGTGAAAGGCCGACCAACTGCTACGCGGGAAACATAATAAACAACAACTGCCCCCTGTGCAGCAAGAGAAAACCTTCGGAGGTATTAGCCGAAATGTTATCCGTAATGGCAAAGAGCATGCGCAGGGCTAATCCTTGCGCACAGCTTATTTCATGGCACTACAGCCAGTATATAGGATGGGGGGAGAAAGCCACGGAAGAAGCGGCAGGAGAAATGCCGAAAGACATTGTACTGCAGCTTAATTTTGAATCTGCAGGCAGGGCGAAACAGCTTGGAAAAACGAGGTATGCGGGGGACTACTGGCTTTCTTATGTCGGTCCGAGCAACCTTTTCAAAAGATGCTGTAGAAACGCGGTTGCAGCCGGTACTCCTGTTTTTGCAAAGATACAGGTCAGCTGTTCGCATGAAGTAGCTACCGTTCCATGGGTTTCGGTTCCAGGCAACCTGTACCGCAAATATAAGGCGATGCACAAGCTTGGAGTGAGCGGAGTCATGCAGTGCTGGTTTTTCGGGGCATACCCCGGTCTCATGACAAAGGCGGCCGGAGAGCTTGCCTTCGCTCCGTTTCCGAAAAGTGAAGACGCCTTTTTGAAAAAGCTGGCAGGTTGCTGGTGGCCAGGTGACGACGGCAAAGCCGTGAAGGCCTGGAAGATCTTCCGGGATGCATACTCCAACTATCCCATGAACGCGTTGTTCGGTTATTACGGACCCATGCACGACGGCCCCGTATGGCCGCTTTACCTGAAACCCCAAAACAAGCCTCTCGCACCCACATGGAGAATACATTATCCTCCGAGCGGCGACAGGATAGGACAGTCTTTTTCTTACACGCACACTATCCCGGAAATACTCAGTCTTTGCAGGAAGATGTCAAAAGAATGGGACAGGGGAGTGTCCACCCTCAAGAAAGATTCTGCAATCGCCGGCCCTCAAATGCGGGAGAAACTGCGCGTGGACGAAGTGCTGGGATTCCAGTTCAGAAGCGGTTACAATATCCTGAGGTTTTACGACCTTCGTGAAAAACTTTTCGAGACAAGGGGGAAAAATCGAATGC
>DAOQVZ010000150.1:0-5951 GCA_035341815.1 bacterium | reverse complement strand
TCCGGCTGTCGAATATTCAATATCACCTGATATGGAAAAATCGTAAGACAGGCTTTCCTTTTGCGAAAAGGAATACTCCACTTTTTGTGCCAAACATATTGAAGTACAGTAAAAGATGCAGAGCAAGAATAAATAGACAGCATATAACCTCGGAAATTTCATTTCACCTGCCTCCCCTGCGCTGTAAATTCGTTGAGCCTTTTCACCGTTTCCTCAAGATTTGCCATGTTTATTGCATAGGAAATTCTGACATACATGTCGGCTCCGAAATCCTTTCCCGGAACTGCAGCGAGAAATTTCTCTTCAAGAAGCCTTCCGGCAAGAGCCACCGAATCCATGTCTTTGTAGCTGAAGAAAAGGTAAAAAGCTCCCATGGGTAACGGATAAGAAAATTCTTCGGAGAGATTCTTCACCAGGAAATCCCTTCTTTTGCAAAATTCGGCTATCATGTCAACAGAAAGACTGTCACCGTGTTTCATGGCATAGTAGGCAGCTTTCTGGGATATTGAACAGGGAGCCGAAGTAGTCTGCCCCTGTATCTTGGAAACCGCCCCGGCTATTTCAGGCTCAGCCGCAATATATCCTATTCTCCAGCCTGTCATTGAAAAAGATTTAGATACGCCGTTGACAACCACGGTCAATCTCTTCATTTCCGGAGAAACAGAAGCAATACTCACATGCTTCATGTTTTCATATATGATTTTTTCGTAGATCTCGTCAGATATGCAAAGTATACCCTTTGAGGTAAGAATATCTGCCAGTTCTTCAAGCTCCCTCTTTTCGTAAACTATCCCGGTGGGATTTGAAGGGCTATTCAATACAAGAGCTTTTGTTTTATCGTTTACCAGGTTTTTCAGGTGTTCCATGTCTATCTTGAAATTCCCGTCCCACCTGCAGAAAACGGGAACGCCCCCCGCTATGCTGACCATCGCAGGATAGCTTACCCAGTAAGGCGCAGGGATTATAACCTCGTCTCCCGGCTCGATAATTGCAAGAAAAAGGTTGAAAAGAGAGTGCTTTGCCCCGTTGGATACAACAATTTGTTCAACATCGTAGGAAAGGCCGTTGTCTTCCTTCAGTTTCCGGCAGATTTCTTTCCTGAGTTCGGGGATGCCCTTTTCTACCGTATACTTGGTAAACCCCTCTTTTATCGATTCGATAGCATATTCTTTAATCGGCTCGGGTGTGTCGAAATCTGGTTCTCCCACGGAAAGATTGATGACAGGAAGCCCTTCTGCCTGCATTTCCTTGGATTTTCTGTTAATAGCCATAGTTGCAGAAGGTTTCAACTGTTGAATTTTATCTGATATCATACGCCTTCCCTGTTCTTTTTTTGCCTGAACTTTTGCATTTTATTTTAACATACGCTATGATTTATTTCAACGGGAAAAAACAAGGAGACGCCTTATAACATGGGAAAAATAATAGCAGTTTCAGGAAGCAATGGCAACGACAGGAACCTTAACGGGGAGATTCTCGAGATAGCCGAGAAAACGGGGTACCTTATTGCCAGGAAAGGAGGAATACTGGTATGCGGAGGGCTGGGCGGCATCATGGAAGCTTCGGCCAGGGGAGCAAAAAAGGGAGGCGGAATAACAGTCGGGATACTCCCGTGGAAAAAGGAAGCTGCAAATCCCTATATAGACATACCCCTTGCCACAAACCTCGGGTTTTACAGGAACACGCTGATCGCCAACTGCGCAGACTGCATGATAGGCATCTGCGGCCGGTGGGGAACCCTCAACGAGATATCAATGGCTGTCAGCATCAACAAGCCGACGGTAATCATTAAAACAAGCGGTGGAACCTGCGAAGCGCTTTCAAACGAGCCTTTCCTGAAAAGTTTCAGGAAAAAACCCCGCATTGCAAATACTCCGGAAGAAGCGGTTGAATTCGCTTTCTCTTCTTGAAATCAGCCATTCACGAAATTGTACTTATGGCGAAAATCAAAAGGGAGACTATAGCGGCGGCCAGCAATACTCCCGCAGTTATCCCCACGATATAATACCTGAACCTGAGCTTGAGAAGCACGGCAGCTATCGTGCCTGTCCAGGCTCCCGTCATAGGCAGTGGAATGCCTACAAAAATAATGAGTCCCACCATTTCGTATACCTGTATGATGCCAGACTTTTTCAGCGTCCGCGCCACAAGCCAGTCGGAAAACCTTTTCCCTGCCCTGAACCTGCACAGGAAGGCCATGATTTTGTTGAGCAGAAAATAGAGGGGTATGACCGGGAGGAGGTTGCCGGCAAGAGAAATCAGCAGAACCTTCGGATATGGAATATTGCTGTGCAGACCGAATGGTATGGCCCCCCGAAGTTCGGAAACGGGCATCATTGCAAGTATAAAGGTAACCATCTCTTTGGGCAACATATCAAGTCCTGCAATCATGCCTGTAATCAATTCTTTCATTTCCCCTCCTGAAAATTTATCATCACAGCCAAAATTATAACATAAACAGTTTTTTTTACGTAATGCCCCCTGAAATGATAAAATGTATGGAAAAGAACAAAAGGAGGCCTCATGCAGCAGGCAAAGCCGAACATAGTAGTCAGCAAATGCTTCTTCGAACCCGTAAGGTACAACGGGGCAAGAATATCCAACTCCCTTGTTGACAGGCTGAAGGAATATGCAAACCTGTCGACCGTCTGCCCTGAGGTGGAAATCGGGCTCGGAGCGCCAAGGATTCCCGTCAGGCTTTTGCAGGATGGAGATTCGTTGCGCATGGTACAGCTGAAAACAGAAATAGACCTGACGGAAAAGATGCTGGACTTCGGCGAGAATTTTCTGTCACAGCTTGAAAATATAGACGGTTTCATCCTCAAGTCCAAATCCCCTTCGTGCGGAATATCGGGCGTAAAAGTATACTCTTCAACGGAGAAGAAACCACCCGTTAGAAGAGACAAGGGCCTTTTCGGCGGCATGGTTAAGGAAAGGTTTCCTCTTGTCCCCCTGGAAAACGAAAGCAGGATAATGGACCCGGACATAAGAGACTGTTTCCTCAGAAGCGTCTTTGCCCTTGCCGAACTGAGGGAGAGCAAGGAAAGCATAAAAACTGCCGGACAGCTGGTAGAATTCCACACGAAATACAAGCTCACGTTCATGGCTTTTTCCCAAAAACACATGACGGTTCTCGGCAAGATAGTGGCAAACCATGAAAGGCTTCCGTTACCCGAGGTGATGCAGAAGTACCAGGATTGTTTCAGGGAAGCTTTTTCAAGAAGGGCTACAAGGAAAACCCACATTAACGTACTGCTCCATATATTCGGGTATTTTTCTTCTGAAATCAGCGGGGAAGAAAAAAAGAGGTTTCTCTCCCTGCTTGACAGGTACAGAAACGGGGACATCCCATTTGCCCTGGTATCCGAAGTTGCAAGGGTGTACATATCGAGAACCGACAAGAAATATCTCAGGGAACAGGTATATTTCAATCCCTATCCCGAGGAATTCCATTACAAAACATAACCTGAAAACCAACGGAACCGGAGGTACAAAAATGAAGAAGGCAGGATGCACACTTTTGCTGTCGGCATTGATTATCCTTAACCTGCAGGCTGAAGAAGAAACTCTGGCGCAGTGGCAGAAACGGAAGGAATCCGTAATGAAGGACACCAGTGCGGCCAGGCATTACACTTTTGAAAATGTGAAAGACAGCGCAAGCATTGTTAAAGAACTTAAAGGCAGCGGTGCCGACCTTGCCTTCGTGCCGTTTGTATCGGGGAAGGAAAAGATAGACGACCTGCAGGTAATAGAAGGACGCTGGCCGGGGAAAACAGCCGTCAGGCTGGATAAAGGATGGTACCAGGGACCGGTGGCAGACATACAGAACAACAGCTTTTCCGTAGAAGTATGGTTCCGCAGAAACGGCCCCGGAACCCACAAGCATTCTTTCACCGGAAGCAAGGAACGTTCCGACGGAAGCATCATTGCAACCGCCAACGGATACGGATTGGGATGGAGACTGGTAACAGTCTACAATCAAAGGCAATCTCTGGAATTCTTCCTCGGAGGAAGCCGGCCTTCAAGCGCGGCAAGGGCTTATTCCTACCTGTCGGTTCCCGACGGAGTCTGGCACCACCTTGCGGCAACCTGGAACGGCAGTGAGATGAAACTCTACCTTAACGGTATCCCCGCGGGCAGCCAGAAATACCAGGGACCTTACGTGCCTTCCGTTGCCGGGGATTTTCTCAAAATAGGATACATAAGAGCAGGCGTGGGAAGCGTCATACTGGATGTTGACGAGGTTGTCATATACAACAGGGTATTGACCCCTGTGGAGATAGAGAAGCTGGGCAAAGCGCAGACCGAAGGACTTGCAGGGATACTCAGGTCAGCCGACTCTCTCATGGAATCAGGCATGTACAGGCAGGCAAGAGACGAATACGAAAAACTCAAAAACGCCGCAGGCATAGACTACGGAAAACCTCTTGCGATGTTAAATATCGCCGAGAGCTACAGGAAGGAAAAAGACTACCCAAGCTCCCATAAGGTCTACGGCGAGATAATGAAACTGGAAGGGCTTTCCCCTTACTACCGCATATACGCTTTATCACGTCAGGCCGAAGTATATGCAGAACAGAAGGATTACACAAGGGCCAGGCGGGCTTACTCGGAGATTCAGGGAATCCCGGGCTCACTCGCACACCACGTTTTCACAGCCCGTCTCAATACGGGAGACACTTACAGGAATGAGAAAAAATATTCCGCCGCAAGGAGTATATACCAGGGGCTTCTCATAGAACAGGAAGCTTCTTCACATCCCCACGAAGTTTACAGGCTGGAACTGAGAAACCGACTTGAAGCCATTGAAGGACTTTCCGACGGGGTACAGGAAAAGAAAAAGCTGAACCTGCGGCTGGCAGAGATGACAGGCAGTCCGTCCAGGGTATTTTACGTCTCCCCCGGCGGCAGAGATACCGGCACGGGAACGAAAGAAAGTCCTTTTGCGACAATCAGAAAGGCGCAGGAGGAAGTCAGGCGTACAAAAGAAAAAGGCATGCCAAAAGGCGGAATCGCAGTCTGCCTCAGAGAAGGCAATTATTTTCTCAACGAGCCCGTTATTTTTGAAAAGGAAGATTCGGGTTTGGAAGACGCCCCCGTGGTATACAAAAGTTTTCCCGGAGAAAAAGTAAGGCTCATAGGCGGCAAAGAGGTAAAAAATTTCAAGCCTTCAACTGACCCGGAGACACTCAAAAAAATTCCCGAAGAAGCACGCGCCAGTGTATGGGAAGCCGACCTCAAATCTCTTGGAATCAACAATTACGGCCAGCTGCTCAACAGGGGTGGGCACAACCCTCCCACGGTTGCCAGGCCCGGAGCCCTCGAAGTCATATTCAACGGCAGGGTGATGACCCTTTCACGCTGGCCCAACAGCGGGTATGAAAGGATTGCCGGACTGCCCGGCCCCAGGGAAGACGGAATCTTCCGCAACAAGCCTTTCCAGCGCAACAGGTTCGTATATTCCGGGGACAGGCCGAAAAGATGGACGGAAGAGAAAGAAGTCTGGATAAAGGGATACCTGGCGGAAACAATGCCCTTCCAGATGATACACGTGAAAATGACCAAACTCGATACCGAAAAGAGGATTATAGAAACCGCCCCGGACACAAGATGGGGAGATACTTACTCGCTTTACAACACGCCTTACCAGCAGAGCGGCCCATATTACGCTTACAATCTTCTCAGTGAGCTCGACAGCCCGGGGGAATGGTACCTCGACAGGGATACAGGAAAACTCTATTTCTGGCCTCCGGAAGATATAATCAAAAACGAGGTGGTAGTCACCACTTTCGACAAGCCTGTGGTAAGCTTCAATAATGCGTCCAACATAGCCCTTGCCGGGGTAACCGTGGAAGGAACATGGACCCACGGTATAGACATACAGGGAGGAAGAAACGTAATCGTGTCCGGAAATACAATACGCAACACCGGCCAGTATGCCGTCAACATTA
>DAOQVZ010000149.1:2511-6007 GCA_035341815.1 bacterium | reverse complement strand
GGTGATGCCATGGCTTGCAGAGAGGTTTCCCAAGGAAATATCATTCGGACCGGGGGGTGCCCGGGCGGTTCTGTGGTCAAACCGCTCCGGCAGGGAGCTTGACTTCAGGAGCTCCACCCTTGCGAAAGAATACTGGCAGAGCTGGGTTGAGAAGGGTTATGCCAGCCCCGGAAGAGAAAAGCTGGTAAAACTTCCCAGCAACGCCCAGGGTGCCGCCGGTACCCACGACGTCTGGTTCATGCCCGGGCAACCTGTTTCTGACAGTGAACTGGTTCGGAAGGAAGCTGTTGCCGCGGCGAGAAGTCCCCTTGTTCTTGCCGAACCGCAGTGGCTCTGCAAAACAGAGGCACTGGGCGTGCCCATGCACCACAGAGATACGGCAAGGTTTCCGAAGGAAGAAGAATATATCGCCGACTGCTGGGACAGGCTTCTACTTCCCAACCAGGTATTTCCCATGAACGGTTATATCAACTGGGGACACAGCCCTTACCTCGGCTACCTGAAAAGGGGCGGGCAGTGGGTTGCCAACTTCATCTCCTACGGCAACATGAACTGCTATTTCCTGCAGAGGCACGCATGGTACCTTTATGCCCGAAGCGGGGAAAGGAGATACTTCGACTACGGCCACCGGTACAACCGCATCACGGGAGACTATGCCCTTGTTCACTGGGATGCCCCGGATAAACCCAGGGGAACCTTCATAAAACAGAAAGCGCCCATATCTGCTCTTCCCCACTACTGGGGCAACTCAAGCAACCGCTACGATATGTATCCAAACGACATAGGCCACTGGCCTCTTGAGTATTACCTCACGGGAGACGAACGTTCCAGGGATATAACCATGCTGATAGGAGATACCTTCAAAAAGAACTGGAACTTTGATGAGGCAACGAATACGAGGGAGGCGCACAGTTTCCTTACAATAAGAAAATTCATAGAGATTTACAAGCTGACCATGGACGAATTCTTTGCACGCAAGGCGAAGGAACTTGCCGATGTTTACATAAACATGGACGAGCAGACAGGTATTGCCCAAAAATATTCCGATTACGGATGTCCCATGTACAAGGACCAGCGCCACGTTGTAGACCTTTACATGTACTACAGGGAAACGGGGGATGAACCGGGCAAACAGGCTTTTCTCAAAATACTGGACCACAGGTACCGATTCAACAGGAATCCTAAAGCTTATTCCTACCAGTCCATAGCAGCTTTCGCTTATCCCATAGCTTACGGTATGACAGGCAACGAGAATTATCTCAAGGTTGCGGCGGAAACAATGAGGTGCGGTTTTAAAACTTTCCCGGAGACGCTTGAAGAAGAACTGAAAAAGATGCCGGCAAATCCCGACCAGTGGCAGGTTCTTCCGAATTTCGGCATAGCCCAGCATACGCACCCTTTCATGGCCATGCCCGCCGCGATGAAATTCTTCAGGGATAAAAACTGGGAAAGCGAAAAATGGCCGGTTCTGGTCAAATCATCGCAGGTTAACCGTTCCGGCATGCTTTTCTCCCACACCAGGGGCAATGATACGGTTTTCAATATACACGTTGTTACTCCGTCCGGCGGGAAAATCAGAACGGAGTTATTCTCTTACCCGATTTCCTCCCGGCCAAAGACGATACCCGGGATAAAGACAGAATCCGAGCAGAGAATCCTTATACCAAGAATACTTGGTAAAGGAACCATGAACAGGGATGAAGACGCCGAGTTCCAGTACCATGTCAGGGTAACGGTTCCTTCAACGCTTGACACCGGCTTTTACCTGCTCTACTTCGGGGGGACGGAAGCATTTACCGTTCTTGACGCCACCACGGAAAAGGTGGCTCTATACTGCCCGGAGGGTTTCTGGACCGCTGCAGAGGTAGAGGGTGACGGATGGGCGGTTACCGGGCAGCTTGCGGCAGGCAGGCTGGGAGAAGACGCTCCTTTCTTCTTCAGGGTGCCGGAAGGGCTTGAGAACCTTGAAATCTTTCTCGGCAGGCCGCAGATAGTAAAAGCTCCCGACGGGACGGTTGTTGTTGAAGGAAAAAACGAAAATACGGGAAGGATTGTTATCCCGGTGAGAGGACGAAGCGGTACCTGGAGCCTTCATACGGTTGAAGGAGGCATACAGGGAGCCCCTCTTGTTTTCACCCGGCTTCTCAACGTGGAGCCGGTTGTGGCTTTCGGCTCGCCCGACCGTATTCCCGAAGATACCGGCGGCAAGCCTGTTACTGTAACCGTTTTCTCAGAACCTTCGGATAACCTTGAGTTCGTTGAGGGCGTCCATGGTAAAGGGTTGAGGCTTGCGGGAAAGAAGTCTGTGAGTTTTCCTGCAGGGGATGAACTTGAGCAGGGAGGCTACAGGTTTTTCCCCGGCATACAGGGGACTGTAGAGTTCTGGTTCAAGCCAGACTGGTCAACCCAGGACATAGCACTGGGCAGGGGAGATTCTTTCAGGATAAGGTCTCTCCTGGAAGGGCCCCATGCCCATCTCGGGTACCGTTACGGGGCAAGGTTCGGCCAGAGGTATTTTTACAGCGACCTCATACTGGAACTTCTCGGGGAACTGTCAGGAGAAAAGGTTAAACCTTCTTTTACCCAGCACAAGTCCCTTGTGGGAAGGGAGGAAAGGCACCTTTTCAGGCAGGGCGAATGGAACCATATCGCCTACACGTGGGCTTTTGCCTCGCCTGAAACGGCGATAACCGACAGGGAAATACTCGGGGAAATAAGGTGGCCCGTAACATGGCGGATTTTCGGCCCCGTTGACAGGAATGACCCTGTTTTATCCGAAGACGTACTGAATTCCTACCCGGAAGAGATAAAAGTGGCAGGCAGGGTTCTTAAGGCCGTTGACAAGGTGGTCAGGCAGACGACGTACGAATTTCCCGGTATCCTGAAGGGGGAATACACCGGCAGGGCGGCCTATATTTTCCTGAAGCTCAACTCTTCCAAAGACCAGGAAGTTACACTGGGCATGGGAGCCGACTGGTGGATGCAGGCGTGGCTCAACGGAAAGCTTATACATGATACCACCGTGACAAGCAATATCCATTATCCCTTTTCGATATGGAACCACATGATAAACGTAAGGCTGAAAAAAGGCGAGAATATCCTGGCGGTAAGGTACATAAGAAGCAGGACATCCATTCTCGCGCTTGGCGGTCCCGGTGAACTGCGTAAACCCGAACCTGCCAAGATAAAATGGGAATTCGCCATATTTGTCAACGGTAGGCGGCTTGAAGATTACCGCAACAGCCTTCAGAGAAGGTTTTTGCGGGAGCCCAAAGGCAATGAAATCATAACCCTTGCGAAAGACCTGAAAGACGTCACCATAGGTCCTCTCGACGGGACCATGGACATGCTGAGGGTATCTGACACGGTCAGGTACAACGGAGATTTCACTCCTCCGGCAACCTCGCCTGCAATGGATAAAAACACGCGGGCCCTCTTTCTTTTTGACGGGGACCTCAAGGGAACTTCCGCCTTCTCTAAAGAAGCGGTGGAAGCC
>DAOQVZ010000149.1:0-2411 GCA_035341815.1 bacterium | reverse complement strand
CCCAGGTTTTTGCAAATGGCGGAGTAAGCATTTACGGAGGAGAAACGGTTATAAGGTTTGATTTCTCTAAAGTAAAGGACGGCTCGCCTGTCGGCTGGCAGGGAAGCCGCGGCGGCGCATGGAAAGACTATGCCTACGATGAGAAAACAGGTATTGCGACATTTACTCTTGAAGGAAACTGGCAGGGTTTCACGCGGGATGTTGAGCTTGCTCCCGGCCGTTATTTATTCCGTGCAGTTGCAAAATCAAACTCTTTTTCTCCCAAGCTTTCTCTCGATATGCTGCCTATCCCGGGAGATACGAGCATTTTCGCCATAGCAATAGGCGTTTCCGGAGAATTCAGGGAAGTACTTCTTCCTTTCTACGTGGATGGCAAGGAGAAGAAAAAATTCAGGGCGGGCATAGTCCGCGTCTACCAGGACCCGGCTCTTCACGAAGCGGTTGTGCAGGTAAAGGAGATGGAGATAATACGCCTGGGAGATACCGTACTGCCTGACAACTGGGCTTCCAGAGCGACTGCCAGTTTGTGTCACGGGCTTGATACGATGAAGAAGATATCCCGTCCCGACCGTCCCGGAAGGGTTATCTTCCAGGATGCCATGCTCGGAACAGAACTCTGGCTCATGACACAGGGTGGAGAAATCAACCTTTCATACGCAGGATATCCCGACTTCAGCAATGACGGCAAGTATGTCCACGCGGGGTTCAGGGTCCCGGGAGACATTATAAAGACAGACGGCTCTGTACGCCACAGGAACCCTTCACTGGACAGGCGGTTAAGCTGGATAAGCAAGACCCTGTGGCTCTTTCCCTGGGAAGTAAAGAGGCTTCCGGAAGGAGCCGACCCGTCGGATTGGATATGCCATACCAGGACAAAAGAATACGTGGAATTCCTGAATCTTGAGACACGGGCCACCCACAGGTTCAATTTTCCTTCCCGGCAGGGTTGGAGGATAATTCAATATCCCTCGGAGAATAGCAGCAGGGGGCCCAGGATAAGAGGCGTAACCCATGAAATCCTCGTCTGGCAGTCGGAAGACCGGAAACAACTGGCGATTTCAGACATGGAAGGGAACAATTTTCTTCAGTTCAAGGTTAAAAGCATATCAAAGAACCCTGAAAAAGATATCATATACCCCGGGGAAAAGGGTATTGATACATATCCTATGAATTCGGCATGGGGCAAGTCAGGCACAAACTGGATAAACTCGGTAGATAAAGATGGCACGAGATATTTTCTGTTTGAAATAAACAGGAACAGCTATCTTACTGATGAGAATCCATACCAGGTATGGGCTCTGCCCCTCTCTTTCACAGATAAAAGAGGTCTTCTGAGGGTCGTTTCCACCCCGGGAGTCAGGCAGGTACCCTGGCCGACAAGCCGGCAGTGGAAAGGAGATAACTGGTGGAATCTCGCGGGAGGCTCTCCCCGTTCAGGAGACAACGCTATTCTCACCCTTGAGGACGGAACCCAGGTACATATGAGTGCCCTGGGCATGCACTCCAATTTCAGGAATACCGTGAGCGTCAACGACCCGTATGACAAGACGGTCAGGTTAATAGGTTCTTATCCAACGGTTGACCACGTCTCCTGGCCGCACGAGTTCAGGCGGGACAAGGATTATGCTTTCGTCTGGTCGGAAGTTGTTCCCACGATACCTTTCATAATGATAGACCTCGAGCACGATACCCTGTGGACTGTTGCCGCCATGAATATCGTAGATGCGGACGAGCGTTCTGCCGCGGCAAGAACAAAAGGCAGAACGGCTGCAAAGATAATATATCCTCTTGCCAACCCCAGCCCGGACTATACCAAGGTTGTATATGCCTCCTCAATGCTTACGGTTGAACGTACGGAGTACCCCATAGGCGACGTTTACATGGCCGTGTCCCGCTATCCCATGCCTCCTGCAAACCTGAAGGCGGAAGGAAACGTTCTTACGTGGGAAAAACCGATGTACCACGCCGAGATAAAGGGATACAACCTTTACCGTTCTGCAGAGAGCGGCAGGGGATACGCGAAAGTCAACGGCGAACTTATCACGGGACAGAGATACAGTATTTCGGGAACAGGGTTTTACGTCATGACCTCCGTAGAACACTCCGGCCTGGAGAGCAGGATGTTTTCCGGCGAGGTGCAGGTTGGGAGCGAAAGCAGATACAGGCGTTTTTACGAGGCGGAAACCGGGGATATAAGCAAACCCATGGTGCCGTTTTTCGAGCCGAAGGGTGCAAGCAATTCTTACGGGGTGGCGGTGACGGACCCTGAGCTGTTGTATAAAAAGCGGCTGAGCGAGGGGTTGAAGGGCAGTGTGTCAATGAAGATAGAAATTCCCTCGTCCGGTTCTGCAAAGTTGATGGCGCGTGTTCGCGGCATGAGCCGGCTGGAATGTGAGAGCTACACGACCGGT
>DAOQVZ010000148.1:0-6057 GCA_035341815.1 bacterium | reverse complement strand
ATTAGAAAAGGTGAATCATAACCCCTCACCTTGAAAGTGTAGCAAGGAAGAGTTCGGGGTAAAGGAGAAAATAATGGATGCGCTTATTGATTTTGGAGGAAAGCAGGTCAGGGTTAAAAAAGATATGGAATTTACCGTTTTAAAGCTGAAAGACAAGAAAGTCGGAGAAAAAGTGGAGCTCAGCCCCGTATGCATCATGGATGACAGTAATTCCATCATTACGGAGAAAGGGAAATTGCAGAATTTCCATGTGGTGTGTGAAATAATCGGTGAAAAAAAAGGTGAAAAGATATATTCATTTAAAAAGAAACCTAAAACCGGGTATAAAAGAGGCATCGGATACAGGGACAGCCTGATGGTTCTCAAAGTTGAAAATATAATCCAAAAGTGAAAAGAATACAGCATGTTGTATCAAAAAGCTTCGCCGGCAAAAAAGTTTTTCTTGTCAACTTCAGGGAACGCAGGCAGGAAGATACCGACGAATCAATACGCGAACTCGAGTTGTTGTGTTACACTCTAAAACTGAAGATTGATGCAAAGTTTCTTGTAAAGCTGAACTATATTCATCCTTCCACTTATCTGGGGGAAGGCAAGCTTGCAGAGTTGAAAAAATCAACCGATGAATTGAAACCTTCCTTTATAATTTTTGCCAACGACCTGTCGTCCATTCAGCAGAGAAATATCGAAAAATTCCTGGGAGTTCAAGTAATCGACAGGACGGGTCTTATACTTCAGATATTCGGCGAACATGCCAAATCCAGTGAGGGCAAGATACAGATAGAGCTGGCACAGCTTGACTATATTCTTCCGAGGCTTACAGGATACGGCACAGAGCTTTCAAGGATAGGGGGAGGCTTTGCCACGAAAGGCCCCGGGGAAATGAAACTGGAAGTTAACAGGAGAAGGATTAAAGAGCGCATTTACAAGCTGAAAAGAGAAATTAAGGATATAGCGAAACACAGAAAGCTTATAAGGGATTCAAAGAGAAGAAAAAATTTTCCCATGGTTGCGCTTATGGGTTATACCAACGTCGGCAAGAGCAGGCTTATGAACAGTCTCAGTGCTTCTGAACTTTACGTGGCAAACAAGCTTTTTGCAACTCTCGACCCGGCAACAAGGGCAGTTTATATCGGCGAAGGCAAATTCTGCCTCCTGAGCGATACTGTCGGACTTCTCCATAATATACCCCATAACCTGATAGAGGCGTTTCAGTCCACACTGGAAGAGGTAAAGTATGCAGATTTGATATTAATTCTCTATGATATATCGGCGAAAAATCTTGAAAGACAGAGAAAGACCGTGTTTGAAGCTTTTGAAATGCTTGGAATTAAGGATAGAAAGACTATCGAGGTATACAACAAGATAGACCTTTTGTCGCCGGAAGAGAAAAATATAATAATGAGTAATATGTCGGAGGGAATCTTTGTTTCTGCCTTTACCGGCGAAGGAATTGAAAATCTTAAAGAAGTTTTAAAGGAAAATCTGTATGGTTCCAAAACTGAAGGTTCAAGACAGGGCAGTTATTGATAAGATTTGGGAAACAATTTCTGAAAAAGAGAAATTTCTCATAACATCCCATTATAATATTGACGGCGATGGCCTGGGCAGTGAAATTGCCCTATATATTCTTCTGAAAAAATCAGGCAAAAAGGTTGAGATAGTCAACCATGACGATGTACCCGCCATTTATGAATTCCTTCCCTGTGCAGGAGAAGTGAAAAATATTTCCGGAATGAATATTCCTCATCCTGATGTCAGTATAGTTGTTGACTGCGGCACGATTGAACGGACAGGCAGCGTTGAAACTTTTGCCAGGCAGGCGCCGGTTATTGTAAATATAGACCACCATTTTTCAAACACGCGGTTCGGCACTGTCAATTTTGTGGGAGAAGATTATTCTGCAACGGGTGAAATGGTATACTTCCTGCTTGAGAAGCAGGGAATGCTATCGAAAGACCAGGCTGACTGTCTCTACACTGCAATTCTCACGGATACGGGCAGGTTCATATATAACATGGGATGCAATACTCTTGCAGTGGCCCGGGAATTGATAAAGGCGGGCGCTCTTCCTGAAAATATTGCAAGAAGGGTCTACATGGAAAAACCCCTGAAATCTCTCAGGCTTCTTTCACTGGCTCTCAGAACACTGAAATATGAAAAAGAGATAGGGGTCTGCTGGATGAAGGTTGACAAGAAGATGTACATGGATACCGGTACAACCGAGGAAGAAACTGAAGGTTTCGTTGAAATGCTGATGAGTACCAGGGAATCAAAGGCAGCTTTTTTGATAAAAGAAGGAGATGGAATAAAGGTCAGCATGAGAAGCAAGGGCTTGTACGACGTCGAAATGATTTCCAGGAAATTTGGAGGCGGAGGCCACAGGATGGCTGCCGGATGCATGTTTCGGGATTCCTCAATAACTCTTGCAAGCAAAAAGATTATTGAAGCTTTGAAGGAACAAAATGGACGGAATAATAATAGTAAATAAGCCTTCTGGAATTACTTCATACGACGTAATAAGATTTCTGAAGCGAAATTTCATATTCAAGGATAAAATAGGCCATGCGGGTACTCTTGACCCTCTTGCCGAAGGGGTTCTTATTGTATGCATGGGAAGGGCGACGAGGCTGAGTTCGTCTTTAATGGGGCTGGAAAAAGAATATATTGCCAAAATGCTTCTTGGCAAAAAGACTGATACCGACGATATTGATGGAAAAATAATTGAGGAAAAGCCAGTTTCTGTAAATGAAGAAAGGATAAGGGAAGTGTTTCCCGAATTCAACGGGGAGATAGAACAGGTTCCTCCCGTGGTCTCCGCCATCAAACATAAGGGCCAGCCGCTCTATAAGCTCTACAGAAAGGGAATTCCAGTGAAGCCCGGCGTGAGAAAGGTCCTGATAAAGGAGATAGAGATACTGGGCATAAAAGCGTCTCATGTCGAGTTCAGGGTTGTTTGTTCGAAAGGGACATATATAAGGGCTCTTTGCAGGGATATTGGCGACAGGCTTGGTTGCGGAGGCGTCCAGATTGAGTTGAAAAGAACGAGGGTGGGCAATTTCACCTTGAAACACAGTATGACGCTCGAAGATATAAAAAAAACAGGGATAGAAAAAAGCCTGATTAAAATTGAACGTTTGTGATACGAATGAAAAATAAATTGATAATAAGCGTTGCAGGAATAAGAGGTGTTTATCCTGAGCCTCTTTCTCCCGAAAAGGTTTACAGGTTCGGATTGGCCTTCGGTTTTTATTCCGGAAGAAAAAAAATATTCGTTGCGCGTGATACGAGAAAGAGCGGAACGGCTTTAAAACTGGCCCTCATGGCGGGTTTGTCGGCTGCAGGCAGGGATATAATCGATATTGATATAGCTTCAACTCCTCAGCTCACATACCTCGTTGAAAAAAACGGAGGAGCATGCGGGGTTATTATTTCTGCAAGTCACAATCCCGAAGAATACAACGGATTAAAATTTGTTTCTTCAAAAGGCACGTTTCTGAATGAAAAAGAAGGCAGAGAATTCCTTGATATCTTTTCTAATCCCGGCATGTATGTCATGCCGTGCAAAACAGGCAATCTCGTTGCGGGAAAACAGGAATATTACAGGCAGATGTATTTTGAAGGCATATACAAAAAAGTCAATGTTGCAGATATAAGAAAGAAGAAATTTAAGGTTATTGCCGATGTCTGCCAGGGAGTTGGAGCATTTTATACCCGTTCTTTTCTTGAATATCTCGGCTGTGAAGCGGTTATTATAAACCGGGAACCTTTAGGCGTTTTTTCACATAATCCCGAGCCTTTGGCGGCCAATCTGAAAGAATTGTCAATGGCTGCAGTGAAAGAAAAAGCCGATATAGGATTCGCACAGGACCCTGACGCGGACAGGCTGGCGATTGTCGACGAAAAAGGGAATATTCCGGGAGAAGAGCTAACGCTTGCTCTCGCGGTGCAAAGCGTTCTTGAAAGAACCGCCGGTCCTGTTGTCGTCAATCTTTCCACGTCGGCCCTTATCGAGCATATTGCAGAAAAGCATTCTTCGCGTGTATACAGGACAAGGATAGGCGAAGTCAATGTTGTTGAAGGAATGAAAAAAAAACGCGCTGTCATCGGCGGAGAAGGAAACGGCGGGGTAATCCTTCCGGATGTTCATTACGGAAGGGACAGCTTTGTAGGCATGGCCTTGATACTTGAATATATTGCCAGGAAAGGGCAACCCGTTTCCGAGATTATTTCAGAATTTCCTGAATACACCATGCTGAAAGAGAAATTTGTGATGGGCGGCAGGAAAGCGGATGCAATAAAAGTCTTAACGAAAACATATTCTGGGAAGGAGGAATTAAATCTGCAGGACGGCATGAAAATAATAAGAAAAGACGGATGGATACATATAAGACCTTCGGGAACGGAACCGGTTTTGAGGGTTTACGTAGAAGGCAGGAGTAAAACAATTGCCCGCAAATACCTTGCCGAGATAACAGGTCTTATCAGGTAGAATCATGCATCGTTTGCGCAGTATCAGGCTTACCTGTAAAAATTTTTGATTATTTCAACTGCTTCCTCAGGCTCGTCAGTCAAATTAAAGAGATTCATATCCTTCTCTTCTATGTAGCCTCTTTTCAGAAGATTGCTTTCCAGCCATTGGATCAATCCCTGCCAGTATGCTTTTCCCACAAGAACTACCGGAAACTTGTGTATTCTTTCTGTCTGTATCAATGTCATTGTCTCTGCAAATTCGTCAAGTGTTCCGAACCCTCCCGGAAAAATAATAAAACCCTTTGCGTATTTCACGAACATTACTTTCCTGGTGAAAAAATACTTGAAAGAAATCAATGTTTTTATATAAGGATTTGGGTTTTGCTCATGGGGCAATTCGATATTAAGTCCTATTGAACTGCCTCCGGCCATTGAAGCGCCTCTGTTTGCCGCTTCCATTATGCCGGGGCCTCCTCCTGTAATTACGGAATACCCGTTTTCAACAAGAAGTTTTCCCGTTTCAACGGCTTTTATATACAACTCGTCATTTTCCTTGGTTCTTGCAGAACCCCAGACTGAAACTGCATTTTTGGTTTTCTCGAGTGTTTCGAAACCCTCCACAAACTCAGACATGATTTTGAATATTCTCCAGACGTCAGATTCGTAAAGATTTTGCGGCATGTAAAACCTCCTGTGGAAAAAAACGTTAAAATATTTTAACAATAAAATTCAGCAGAAAATCATTTTGCCTCGTTACGCTGTTACTCTGCGGGTAAGAATAACAATTGCGCAGCCATAACCCTTAATTAAACCATCTTCAAACAGAAACCTGTAAAATCGAACCGGATAAAAGTACGGACTTTCCTTCTTCCTGTCCCATGATATGGAAAGCCTCGCTGCGTCCCATTGAGGCATATCTGGCAGTTACGGGTTTAAAAACACTCTCTATTTCTTCCTCTGTGAGATAGAGACCGCTGCCGGACAAAGGCGAGATAATAGTCATAGGTTCAGGCGCCCTCAAAGCCGCAAATCCAGGGATATCTCCCAGTGTTAAAAGCCGGGGGATGAATGCCGCGTAAGGAACGTTTGTAAAAGTATCGGTTGCTTTATATGACGACAGGGGGTTCTCTATGATAATTTTGTCGACTCCTTTCAAAAGGGAAGCTCCTGAAAGTACTGCAGTCGCAGGGTTATCTGAGGCGTAAAGTATAACTGATGATGTTTCTTTTTTGGCAGTTTCTGCCAGGGACTGAAGGATTGAAATCCAGTATCCCGCAAGCGTGAATCCCAGAAGGTGGCAGGCTCTTGACTCGCTGATGCAATCATTGCTTCCCTGGAGTTGTCCCTCGCCGAGCCCCGGAAGGTCAATTGCCCATACAGCAATATTACTCTTAAGGGCAGTCTGGATTAAATATTGGACAAGTGGTTTTCTGGCAGAATCAATGAAATCATTTTTGCTGTTTCCTGCAAGAATCAATGTCCTGGCGGATTTCATGCGGCAGTCCGGCCAGTAACATAGAGCGGTCGCCAGCGTTCCGTCTTTGCCTTTGAATATGCTGCATGTACCGGGGGAATCGGGAATAATGC
>DAOQVZ010000147.1:0-6106 GCA_035341815.1 bacterium | reverse complement strand
CCCCCTTGTCCTGTTTATCCCGGGCATTTCCGGGAAACTCTCACCTGATACACTTACATGGTGAGGGATTATGATTTATCGTATTTGACGTTTTAATCTTTTTCTGTTTGTTCATTGTACATAGCAGAGTTTTTAATGCCTTTACCTTATTGACTATGAACTATTAAGTGATTGGCTTCTCTGCTTTTATCTGCAAAAGAAATGATAAAAAAGTAAATTTATGATAATAACAGCAAATAAAAACAGAATACATACGTGGAAAAATTGAAGCGCTTATTACTTTCGAGCTTTTCAGAATGGCAATATAAGTTTTTTTATACGGTTTTCAAAGAACATTGAATCAAAAATAAAAAAAGGGCAGCTTCTCTTTTGCCAAGCTCCCTTGTTCAACAACCTTTACTGCTTTTATAATATTGCTATATAGTAACATTTTCTTTCACCGTTAATATTATACAAACATTTTTTTCAAATGTAAATACTTTCATAAAGACTTTTTCAAGTCTAAAAACTGTTGAGGTCACAGGACGTTTTTAAGGGAGCGCACCACCTGCCTCAGCCTCTGTTCGTTTTCAACAAGGGCCATGCGCAGGTATCCTTCACCGTACTTGCCGAACCCGATGCCCGGGGAAACCGCCACGCCTGCCTTCTCCAGCAGGAACACGCTGAAATCCATGGAACCCATCTTCCTGTATTTTCCAGGTATTTCCGTCCACAGGTACATTGTAGCCCTGGGCTTCTCAACGTTCCAGCCTATCCTGTTGAGTCCGTCTACGAATACGTTGCGCCTGCTTCTGTATGTTTCTGCTACTTCGTCTATATATTTCTGCTCCAGTCTTAAAGCCGTGATTGCCGCGACCTGGATGGGTGTGAACATCCCATAATCGTAATAGCTTTTAAGTTTTGTCAGGGCTTTTATCACGTGCTTGTTTCCCACTGCAAAGCCAACTCTCCATCCTGCCATATTGTAAGTTTTTGACAAAGAATGGAATTCTATGCCCGTATCTTTTGCACCCTTTGCCTGGAGGAAGCTGGGTGCCCTGTAACCATCGAAGCACAACTCGGAATAGGCGTTGTCATGGATGACTATAAGGTTGTTTTTTTTTGCGAACTTTACTACCCTTTCAAAAAAGTCCATGTCCGCAACCCGGGTTGTAGGATTATTGGGATAACTCAGTATAACTGCCTTGGGCTTTTTGGGTCCCTCACATATTTTCTGAGGCAGGTCGGGAATGAAACCGTTTTCTTTCGTAATGGGCATATTGTAAATTTTCGCGCCGGATATAGCCACGCTGTAAAGATGGCTCGGGTACGTGGGGTTGGGCACCATGACCGTGTCACCTTTGTCAAAAATCGCAAGGGCCAGGTGGCTTATGCCTTCTTTTGAGCCTATGCAAACGACTACTTCTTCCTCCGGGTCGAGAATAACGCCGAAACGTTTTTCATACCACCTGCATATCTCCATGCGAAGGTGTGCTATTCCTTTGGATGCACTGTATCGGTGGGTTTTGTTGTCGCATGCCACCTCTGACAGCTTATCAATTACAGGTTTGGGGGTAGGCCTGTCTGGGTTGCCCATGCCCAGGTCTATGATATCTTTCCCATCCCGGCGCAGTTTCATTTTCCTGGTGTTGATTTCCTGGAACATGTATACCGGGAGGTTTCTTATTCTCTCCGATTCTATCCTGCCTATGGTTTTTTTGTTCATGTTTTGCAAGCTCCGTTATTTTGTTTTTCGTTTTGCGGTATGGGGAGTTTTTCAGAAGAGAATAGTTTCGCCACTGCTGAAAATGCCCCTGCTTCTTATTTTTATTTTGTTTCCCCTTGTTATGAGCCCCGTAATTTTTGCTTTTATCCTGTATGCCGCCGCAGCGGCCATAACTTTCTCCGGTTTATCGGTTACGATAAGCATGCCATGTCCCATGTTCCAGGTTCTGTAAGCTTCCACGTCGGAAACATTCCCTTTCTCCTGGCAAAGGGACATCATCGGGCATGGTTCGAAGGGGTCGGATATCTCTGCCCCAAGGCCGGCGGCCGCCGTTACCCTGCCGAGTTTTCCCGGTATGCCGCCTCCGGTTATGTGGGCTATGCCTTTTGCGTAATCTATTATTTGCATGACTGCTTTTGAGTATATGGTTGAAGGCACAAGAGCCATATCGCCGAGTCTTTTTCCCGCCTCCTTTTTTAAGTGCCACTCCGGGCCATACTCTTTTTCCATGATTTTTCTCACAAGGGATATCCCGTTTGACCTGAACCCTTGCTCCCGGAAACCCACGATGGCGTCTCCGTTTTTTAAGTTTTCGCCAGATACTTCCCTTTTCATTACGCTTAAAACCGTGCCGCCCCAGTTGTAGTTCATGCTTCCGTATCCCGAGACCCTTTTGCCCAGTTCGGCTATTTCTCCTGACAGTACCGCTACGCCCGCGGTCCGGGCGGCTTTCACCATGCCTTCTGCCAGCTGTTTCACCGCTTCCCTGTTGAGCGAACGCACGTCAAGGATATTGGAAACGGCGACAGGTTCCGCCCCGTACCTGACAGAATCGTCGCACAGCATTGCGAAAAGGTCGTAGGCCATGGTATCGTGTTTCTTCATTCTTTCCGCAAATTCCACCTTTGTCCCTATACCGTCGCTGTTAAGCATGAGTACGAATTTTCCGAAAGATACCGTGATAACCCTGTGAAGGCCCTTCTTCTCGAGGATTTTTACCCTGCCTGTCCCGGCCTGCCTGTTTTTAAACGTCCTGTCCGCTGCTTCGGACATGATGCGCGAACATATATCTCCAAGCTTTATATTTACCCCTGCCTGTTTGTATGTTGTCATTTCCGGCTCCAGCTTTTTGTGAGTTCTTCAAGGGGAATCTCAAATACCTTCCTGCCTTTGAGCGTCCCCGAAAAACTTTTTTCTCTGGTCGTTACGCCTATATTAACCAGCTCTATTCCGTATTTTTTGTATATCTTCTGCAATTCCTTTGCGCTCTTTTTATCCGCTTCTATCACGTATCCGGCGGATTCCGTGAAGAGGGCGTAGTCCTCTCTCATCTTTCCTGCAAAATCCATGTCGAGTTTTACTCCCGCATTTTTTTTGCCCAGTGCCGCCATTCTTGTCAGCGCTGCCGCAAGCCCTCCGTTTTCTATGACGGCCGAAGAGAGAAGGAGTCCTTTCCCTGAAGCTTCCAGGGCCGCATATTCGAGCTTGCCTGCCTGGTCGGGCGAAACCGAAGGCAGGTTCCTGCCTTCCTGTTTATTCAGGGCCGCGTATTCCGAGCCCTTGAATTCATGTTTCCTTTTGCCTGCGAGAAAAAGGATGCTGCCGTCTTTTTTCAGCCCCGTGGTGACAGTTTTTTCGTAATCAGGAATGTATCCGAAAACCACGGGAACCATAGAAGGGTCGACCGGTTCTTCTTTCCCCTTGCTTATGAAGGTGTTTTTAAGGGATACGTTGCCGGCGACAACCGCCAGTGGCTGTTTCTCTCCGTACAGCGGTATCCTGCATGCCTTGTTAAGCCCGTCTATCCCGGCTGAGAAACTGTGGTAGTGCTCGGGATTGTCGGGGTTCCCGTAGTTGCATCCGTCGGCCGCCGCAACGGGCTTCAGTCCTGCCGCCGCGAGCTTCAGTCTTGCGAGGACCGTTGCTATATATGCCTGTTCTGCGGAGGTCCCGTTTCTGCCGTGGAGGGACTTGCCTCCAAAAACAAGAGCTATGCCTGCTTTCCTGTTGTTTTTTTCTTTTTTCAGCGGTGCAATAACGCATACATCCGTTTCCTCGGGTTTTGTAAAAAGAAAACCGGTTTTTTCAAGTTTCAAAACGTCGAATATATCCTGCCTGGAATAAGTATTTATGGAGGATACTACTCTGAGTATCTCTTCCTTGAGGGATTTCGGTTTTTCAGCGGAAAAAGATTTCCCTTTTTGCGCGAGTTTTTTCCCGGAAGGCCTGTAAACAGGGGCTTCGGTTATAAGGCTCAAGGGGATATCGCAGTATACGGTATTCTTATCCCTCATTACGAACCTGTCTTCTCCTGTGACCTTTCCTATCACGGCAACCCTGCCGCCGTATTTTTTGAAAGCTTTTTCTTTTTTCATGACATCAAGTATGACCTTTGTAGCCTTTTCCGAGGCGATAATCATGTTTCTTTCCTGGTCTTCTCCCACTGCAAGGGCGAGTGGATGGACCTTCATTCCGGCAGGCACCGGGACTTTTTCGGTAAGTATCTCTATTCCGTAACCTCTCTCGGAAACCTGTTCGGCGGTGGAACACGTTAAACCTGCCGCTCCCATGTCCTTGAGAGATATCTGAGAAAGCAATTTTCTTGATATAAGCGCCTTCTTGACTTTTTCGAAGGCGTCGAACGTGGCTTTTTCAAGCATGGGGTTTGAACCGAATTCTATCTCTTTTGTCTTTCCTTCCTCAAACGCCTGCGAGGCGAAAGATGCGCCACCGACAGCAGCTCCGGCCGTAGGTTTTCCAATGTATACAAGGTTGTATCCGACTGCGTTTTTCGATACCGTGTTGGGTATCAGGTTCTCCTTTTTCACTATACCGAGCGCCGAAACGTTCATAAGGCAGTTATGTTTAAAAGATTCTTCATGGTACAGGTCAAGGGCAATAAGCGGAATATCTATCGCCTTGCAGTAAGAAGCCGCTCCTTCCATGGCGCCTTTCAATACATCTTTGGATGCAGGGCTTTCTTTCGGCCCGTACCTGAGAGAAGCTCCCACTCCTATGTTCTTTGCCCCCATGGCGAAAATGTCTCTCAGTATCCCCCCGACCCCTGTCGCGGCTCCATCAAAGGGGTTTATCAGGGTGGGATGGTTATGGGATTCTATCTTGAAAACGGCATAGTAATTGCTGTTTCCTATCCTTACTGCGCCCGCGTCGCTTTTTTCGCTTTTAAGAACGTACCGGTTGTCCCTTATGAGGCTTTTCAGTTTATGCTTTGAATGCTTGTAGGAACAGTGGTCCGACCAGAGGCTGTCGAGTATATATGTTTCTGTCAGGGTAAGAGGTTTTTTCGCCCTTTTCTGCGCCTGCCTGAATTCCGATATTGTGAGGCCCCATCCATTCTCTTTTTTTACCTTTGTGAATTCTGGTTCATTCATACCGACAAAATCAAAAACATCATTTTGATAGGACATTTTCCCCTCCCTGAATGAAATGCTTTTCCTTCATGCTAAAGAGCAAACTCGAACAGAAATAAATCGTAATTGCAATAAAACCGGTAATAACCATGAACTTTCGACGTGTCTATTTTACTATAATAATGCAATAATAAAAAAAAAATTCGCGGTGTATTTTGACAAAAGTTCTTTTAATTATTAGAATAGGTCTTAATGGAGACAATATAATGGAAGAGAAAAAAGAAAAAACAGATTTCATCAGAGATATAATCAGGGAAGATTTGAAGAACGGCAAATGGGAAAAAATACATACCAGGTTCCCTCCGGAACCCAACGGGTACCTGCATATAGGACATGCGAAATCCATATGCCTGAATTTCGGACTGGCAGACGAGTTTGAAGGGTCCTGCAATCTGCGTTTTGACGATACTAACCCCGTAAAGGAAGAGACAGAATACGTTGATTCCATAAAGGAGGATATCGAATGGCTCGGTTTCAGGTGGAACGGGAGAGAACTCTACGCTTCTGATTATTTTGAGCAGCTTTGCGGATACGCCGAAAGGCTAATAGAGAAAGGGAAGGCCTACGTGTGCGACCTGACTGCCGAAGAGATAAGGGAGTACAGGGGTACCCTGACACAAGCAGGAAAAGAAAGTCCCTGCAGGAACAGAAGCAAAGAAGAAAATCTCAGGCTTTTCAGGGAGATGGCGCAAGGAAAGCATCCTGATGGCGCAAAGGTATTGAGGGCAAAAATAGACATGGCTTCCCCCAATATAAATATGAGGGACCCTGTTATGTACCGCATACTTCACAGTTTACACCACCGTACGGGAGATAAGTGGTGTATTTACCCCACTTACGACTGGGCCCACGGGCAGTCAGATTCCATCGAAGGAATAACCCATTCCATATGCACACTTGAGTTTGAAGACCACAGGCCCCTTTACAACTGGTTTTTGGAAGAACTCGGCATACACCATTCCAGGCAGAT
>DAOQVZ010000146.1:0-6109 GCA_035341815.1 bacterium | reverse complement strand
GAAAGTCCTGGTTCTCCCTGTTTTACTTTTGCCTGCTGCCTGCCATTCTGCGGAAGTTAAACCTCTCATACAGGTTGCAATTATTCTCGACACGAGCAACAGCATGGACGGTCTAATCAACCAGGCAAAGAGCCAGTTGTGGAAAATCGTCAACGAATTCGCTACAGTCAAGAAAAACGGCAAAACTCCGGAATTGCAAGTTTCATTATTTGAGTACGGGAACAACGGCTTATCCGCCCAAAACGGATACATGAGAATGGTACTCCCTTTTACCGGAGACCTCGACAAAATCTCAGAAGAACTTTTCGCCCTCAGGACAAACGGAGGTTCGGAATACTGCGGGAAGGTAATAAAAGAAGCATCAGAAAAACTTGAATGGAGCGGCTCAAACGAAAATTACAGGGCAATATTTATAGCTGGAAACGAGCCTTTCACCCAAGGAGAGGTCGATTATAAAACCGCCTGTAAAAAAGCCATAAAAAAAGGTATCATAGTAAACACCATACACTGCGGTTCTTATGAAGAAGGAAACCTTTCGGGATGGAAAGATGGGGCAGAGCTGGCTGATGGAACATATGCCAATATAGACCAGGACAAAACCGTTGCATACATGGAAACACCCCACGATAAGGAAATAGAGAAGCTTGGCGCCGCATTAAACAGAACGTACATTGCTTATGGGAAAGCGGGAAGTGATGGCAAGAGAAGGCAGGAAGAGCAGGAAAAAAACGCGATAGGCGTTACAATGGAAAGTTTTATCTCAAGACAGGTCGCAAAATCTTCTCCGCATTATAATAACTCGCGTTGGGACCTTGTTGATGCAGTCGAGAAGAAATTTGTCGGGCTGGATAAGCTCAAAAAAGACGAACTGCCTGAAGAAATGAGAAATATGAGCATGAAAGAAAAAAATAGTTATATAGAAAAGCTCGGCAGGGAAAGGAAAACACTGCAGCAGAAAATCAAGGTTCTGAATGATGCAAGGCAAAAATATATAAATGAAAAGATGGCTTCTTCGCCTGCCGGAAATAGATTCGACGACGCAGTGGTACAATCTGTAAGGAAACAGGCTGAAAAAAAAGCATTCATTTTCTAACGGGAGGATATGATGAAAGTAAAGATTTTGATTCTCCATCTGCTTTTATTTACTTCTATGCTTAAAGCCGACGGAGTCATAGTAATACCGCGTCCGCCATATCCAGAACCTCATCCCGACTACCGTTCAACCCCCTACCCTCTTGAAGTCAGGTATCACAAGGTCGAGGTAGAGATAAAGGACGGCATTGCCTTGACTGACATCAAACAGGAATTTTACAACCCCACTTCTTCGAGGCTTGAAGGTTTATACATATTCCCCGTGCCCGAAGGAGCTGTAATAAACAGTTTTTCAATGGACATAAACGGCAAGGAAGCCAAAGCCGAACTTCTCGATGCAGAAAAAGCGAAAAAGATTTACGAGGATATTGTCAGAAGCATGAAAGACCCTGCGCTTCTCGAATATGCGGGCAGGGACGCTTTCAAGGTAAGAATTTTCCCCATAGAACCTCATTCCACAAAAAAAATAAATATCAAATATGGAGAACTCTTGAAAACAGATTCAGGTATGACCAGTTATATGTATCCCCTTAATACGGAAAAGTTTTCATCAAAACCCATTGAAAACGTCAGTATCAAAATCGTTATAGAGACAAAGAAAAAGCTCAAAATGGTCTTCTCCCCCACCCACAAAGTTGAGATAAAAAGAAACGGAGAAAACAGGGCAACTATCGGATTTGAAGATAGCAGAGTGCTCCCTGATAAAGATTTCTCACTTTATTTTTCAACCCATGATTCAAACATAGGCCTGGACATGATGACTTACAAAACATCTGATGAAGACGGGTTTTTCATTATCAATATATCTCCCTCCTCGGAATTGAATGAAAAAGAAATCCTGCAGAAGAATATCATTTTTGTTATAGACACTTCCGGAAGCATGGCAGGGAAAAAAATGGAGCAGGCAAAAAGGGCTCTCGAGTTTTGTGTTGAAAACCTTAACGATAAAGACCGTTTTGAGCTGATAAGGTTTTCAACCGAAGCGGAAAACCTTTTCGGTTCTTTACAGACAGCAGATTCTGATAATATTTCGAAAGCAAAACAATTCATAGAAACAATGAAACCGATAGGAGGGACCAATGTTGAAGAAGCCCTGTCAAAAGCATTTTACATTGCCGGGAAAAACAGCGGCAAAAATCCTTCCATGATAGTTTTCCTCACCGACGGCAAACCGACGATTGGAAGGACCGACGATAACGAACTGATAGAAATAGTGCAAAAAAATAATATGGTTAAATCTCGAATCTTTGTATTCGGAATAGATTACGCAATCAACACACACCTGCTTGACCGCATTGCGCAGGAGTCTGCCGGATACAGGACATATGTGACGCCCGAAGAAGATACTGAATTAAAGCTTGCCTCTTTCTATGAAAAAATACGGTTCCCTGTTTTTTCTGATTTAAAAATTGATTTCGGCGGCGTCAAGGTCCGCGCAGTATATCCAAAAAAGCTGCCCGACCTGTTCAGAAACTCCCAGATTATTGTTGCAGGCAGGTATCTGGAAGAGAAAGAAGCACGGGTTACTCTTGAAGGAAATATTGCGGGAGGCAAAAAAAAGTTTGTATACAATGTAAATTTCAGGGGATCTGGTAATGGGGAAAAGGATTTCATACCACAGATCTGGGCGGCACAGCATGTGGGTTATCTTCTTGACAAAATAAGGCTGGACGGCGAAAACAAAGAACTGAGGGACGAGATTATAGAGGTCGCACGTAAATACGGAATTGTAACTCCATATACAAGTTTTCTGATTATCGAGGACGAGGAGGAAAGGAAAGCGAGGGGCGAAAGGAGCCTTTCTCTTCTGCCTCTGAGAAGCGATTTGAAATCTGACAGGGTGTTTCAGGAAAATATCAAAAAAGAGTATCGGCGCATCCATGAAAAAGAGGGTGCGGGAAGCGTGAACGCCAGCAGAGAAATATTCTCACTGCAAAATACGGGTAACCGGGAAGAAATCTATCAGGGCAGACAAAGGCTCGAATACAGAGACTCTTCAGGGAATATACAGAACCTTGCATCCCAGGTCAGAAATATCCAGGGACGGGCAGTATATCAAAACAATAATGCATGGATAGATTCCGGCATAAGAGTCCCGGCAGGGAAAACCCTTCAAAAAATAAGGTTCGCCTCCGATGAATACTTTAAGCTTCTTGAAGAAAAACCTGCGTCAAACCAGTTTCTTTCTCTTGGGAAAAATGTCCGTTTCGTCATGGATGGAACTCTGTACGAAATCCATGAATAGTATTTATTGTAAGAGCTACATTCCGTCCCTCGGGAATGTTATGAATCCGCCATTTTCAACCCGCCAGACGGAGTCTCCTGTCGGAACCCATGCATACCAACCGTTTCTCTTCCAGGCTCCAATGTTAAACGCCAGCCTGTCAACTTCTGCGGGATTAAGCCCCATCCGGCCCAAAGGTATTTTCATTTCAGAAATCCAGCTCTGTGTTTCCCGGTCCAACACTGTCTGCCTGTATTCAATTGATTTTTCGAGACCTCTCACGCTATTGAAAGGCATCTTGAAATTGTTCTTCACTTCGAGTTTGCCGTCATAGTATCCCCATATCACATATATCGGCCCGGTCTGCATATCCTCCATCCACCAGCCGCTGCTGTGAGCCCCTGACTGGCTCTCTATTGCAACCTCGAATGCAGGCAGGTGATTTCTTGCATGGGCGGAAACATTATCATTAAGCATGTCCGGCTCATGCATGGTGGCAATGTACAGGTACTCTTTATCGTATAAAAGCCAAGCGTAGGTTTTAGGACCTTTTTTATCTTCCCCCGTGTAATATCTTTCTATAACCATTGCCATCTTTTTATCCAGACCGAGCCACTCTTCTTTTTCAAGTTTGCCGTCTATCGTGACAGGCGTTTTCCTGCGGCTGACAGCGTAATTAAGCGGCGGACTGATCCTGACGACGGTTTTCATGCCTGCCTTGCTTCCTGCTTCGGAACCGCTGTCGGACCTGTAGTATTTACCTATATCTTCCGGTCTTCTTTCTATAGGCCAGCTTGCCCGCAGACCGTCTTCATAGACTCCCATCTTTTCAAAAGGAATGGGTGAAAAACCCGTAATACCGAACGCAGGAGAACCTTCTCTTATCCTGAAATCCATTTCTGCCCTGTCCACAAACAGGGGGTCTTCTCCGTCCCAGTTGTTATTTATCTTATTTCCTGTCTGAAGACCTCTTCCTATCTGCAAAAAAGGACCCCCTGTATTCAGGTTTCGTTCCACTATATTATTTCTCGCCCATCCCACGGGAGTTTTGTCCGACAAGACTCCCGGCAGCTGAGGGTACCGACAGCTCCAGGGAGGCTGTTTATATCGGACAAGAGGCAGTTTTTCCAGCAAATGGGCCAGGGAAGGCTGTGGCTCCCCGGCAGCAGAGAGAAAAAGGCCGCTTCTGTTGCTCAACCCTATCGCACGGTTTCCGGCATCGACAAAAATATTGTTTTCCAGCCGGTTATCCGGATACGTATTGGCAATACCGTCAGTTACCCTGTAAAATATGTTATTTTCCACGACCTCTCCGCCGTTGATTGCATCGAAATGTATCGCCCTGAGCCCGTGCGTCAGGTTGGGTGAAGAATGGAGCGTTATGTGATGGAAAAAGTTGTTCCTTATCACATGCCCCCTGTTCAGGAAAACCCATTTATATCCTGCTCCGTATATATACAAAGCTCCAAGTTCCCTGCCTTCATGAACAACATCATGGATTTCATTAAACTCCATGACATGGTCGTTTGCATTGAAATGTATGGCCTGGAGGGGACTGTCGTGTATTACATTATGTGATATACTCTGCCCGACGCCGTCAATCTTAACTGCCTGGCAGTAACCCCCGTCAAACCTGTTAAACCTGTATATATGGTTGTTTTCGACAATATGCCTTGAAGGTATGAGTTTAAACCTGTCTCCTCCGTCAATATATATTCCTCCCTCCCCGTTGTCATATATATCGCAGCCGACCACTTTGTGTTCCCATCCATTTTTTATTATGACCCCTGACTGGCCGGTATTTCTTATGATGCTTTTGGCTATGAGATTATTCCTTCCGTTATTAATCTCAATGGCGTTGCGGCGAGTAACTTCAAAGGTCAATCCGTAAAAAACGATATTGGATGCGTTGTCGGCAGAAACCAGGGAAGCATCCAGAGTGGAGACGATTATTTCACTGCCTTCCATCCTGCCGGGCGGATAGAAATACAGCTTTCCCGTATCCCTGTCGACATACCATTCGCCTGGAGCATCAAGTTCGCACAGGATATTGTAGGCATAATAGGGAGCGTCTTTCTTTACACGCGTTTTTGAAAGTATGTAATTCTCTGAAAATCTTTTATCAAGAGCAAGAGAAATTGTCTTGCTGCCCGTATCTATGGATTCTACCTGCACATGGTATTTTGCAAAGGGCATATACCAGAACCCGTGCAGCCATACCTCTTTTTCCTCCAGCCATTTTTCGGGCCTGTCGCCCGAATACATGAATTTCCTGAACTGGTAAGGCCCCCTTCCCCGCATCTCTCCGTCAACCGCGGTTATGCCCGCAACTCTGGCATGTCCCTCATTAGGCCAGCGGGCCAGCTTCATTGGCCTGCCGTTGAAAAAAAGCTCCATGGCGGACGGGTTCGCAGGACCTGTTCCTCCCCTGTTGAGAATTTGTCCGTAATCGGTTATGCCCGCATCTTTAAGTTCGGCAACCCATATCTTGCCTCTTGCTTCTTCGGGCAGTTTTCTCATTATACCAGGGTCATTCAATGGTTTGAAATTGTCAACCTTTTGCCCCCCTGCTATCCTTACATTTTCTCCCGGATAACTTCTATATACTACCGGGGCGCCGTCCATCCCGGAATCTTCTTTGCCCAGGACAAAACTCTCTTTCATGAAATAAATGCCGTCACTCAGATATACTACAATTCCGCCTGGAGGCATACCTTCGTCTTTCAGCCTTCGCACCTCGGCCTGAGCCCTTTTCATTGTCATGAAAGGTTTCTCTTTCGTACCCGGGTTGAT
>DAOQVZ010000145.1:0-6133 GCA_035341815.1 bacterium | reverse complement strand
GGCCCGACCATAATACTGCGCGCACTCCTCTTTGTCCAAAGGATATCTCCTTGGGAAACCTCTCCGCAAGCCACGGCATAACCAGGGTTATCCCGTAGTTGCCGTAATCCCCGTGCGCCCAGTCTCCCGCTGTTTGAAATTCCTCTGCGACGGTATCTTTGCCTCCCGATGACTTTCCTATAACCGCCCTGTATTTTTTTTCTGCAAAGTGGGGGTAGAGGTCCTGGAGCATATACACCTCTCTGCCTTCGGCTGAAACCTTCCTTATCGTTTCCCCCGATTCGCCTGTTGAGCAATAGACATGACTTAAACTTGAAGGAGTATTGAATTCAAGCCCGTAGTCCTTGAACCATACCCTGTTGGTATCTTCTGTAAATATGAGGGAGTGGGTTATTCTCACGTGCGGAACGCCCTGGGAAAAATAAAACCATGCCTCGGCCCTCGCCAGCTTCTCTCCCCCATCTGTCACATACCAGCCAGAACGCTTCAATGCCAGTCTCGCAGGGCCTTCCTTGAGAAACACGTTTTCTATCTCCGCCCCCTGCCCTGCTACCCGTGCCGTCCTGCCGGAATTGTCCACGAGGTACGCCCCTGCACCCGCATTTTCAAGTATGAGGGTCTGGTGCTCTCCCGATACCAGCCATGCCTTATCTGGCAGAAGGCGGTCGCTTTCAAACATGTATATTGCCGCACCGGTATCTATCGTAAAACCGCCGTCAGAATGGCGAGTCACCTTCAGTGGAGAAGGATGCGCCCCTCTCTTTACTCCGGTTCCGTATTCCACCCTGTATTTGCCCCGGGGCGAAGCCGTGAAGCCACCCAATGCCCACCGGATGCTCCCGTCGCGCCATGTTGCTGCCACATCTACCTGCGAAGGAACCTCCCTGCTTCCGCTCATTATGCGCACCGAGGAAGGGTCTTTCAATTCTCCTTCGGGAAAGGCAATGCTTGCAACCATAGGCCACGGACTGTCAAGCCCCGATACGTCGTTGATTTGCAAGTCAAATACCGAGGCTTTTAACGTAAGGGCGAGGCAAAAGAAAGATAGAAAAGATAGAAGAAAATGCTGCTGGAGAAAAAACGTATTCTTCATGTCATCCTCCCGTTTTAAAAAGCAATTACTATTGTTTCATAATATTGTAGCCCACATATCTATAATGTTCAATGAACATCTCGGGCAGAATTTTTGTTGGTAAAGTAAAATAAATGATTTTTGCGAAGGTTGATTAATGGCTCACAAGGTTTTCATGCTCCTGCATTTATTCATTGTTTTTTGCAGGATTATGCTTGTTTTTCTCCGCGTTTAATGATAAAATACATGTATGGGAATAATGGCCGAAAGAAGACATTATAGTTTTGGAAAAATATGCCGGATACCCACAGGAATGAATAAGTATTTATGGGACCACAGAAAGACAGCCCCTCTTGAAAAAATAATATTTCGAGTTCTTAAATACGGAAGATTTGAAGAAATTCGGAAACTCTACTGCCTATATCCTGAAGAAACTTATGAAATTGTTGAAAAATACGATTTCAGGAGAGGCGTCCGTTTCTGGTTAAAGAGGTTTAAGAATGCAAAAAATGATGGAACTTGCATTAAAGGTACAGAAGGATTTTAAGGACTTTTACCTTGCCGGCGGAACCGCCATAATGTTTAAGTACGGACACAGGATTAGTGAGGACCTGTTTTTTTTTTCGTAATAAGCCGTTTTCATTCCGGCATGTGTCATATAAAATAAGAAAATTGTTTGAGATTGAAAATGAAGAAGAATTCACAGATAATATTGATTTCTTTTTCAACGGGATAAAGGTTTCATTCGTTTTTTTCCCATTCAGGAATGTCGGGAAAAATGAATATTTTCAAAACCTTTTGGTTGCCTCTGATTACGACCTTTTCCTTAACAAGGTTTATGTTGCAGGAAAGAGGATAGATGAAAAAGATCCCTTTGATGCAGCTTTCTTATACAGAAAATACGGTTGGGATAGGAAGCAGATTAAGGAAGATTTCGAAATTAAATTTCCAGGGCAGAGTTACGAGATTTTCCTTGGCGCTCTTTTGAATTTCGAAGACTATGGCAAACTGCCCGGCTGGGTCAAGAAAAGCCTTGAAACACTTCTTGACCAATAAAAATTTAACCATTTAGAACAAATTTTCTCAAGACATGGCTCATTTACATCTTGCCATGCATTTTAGCTTCCCATTTGAGAAATATATTATCCTAAGGTTTCTTGTTTCTCCAAGGGGCATTCATTTTGTAACGCCACTGACGCATCTTCTCCCACTCTTTGTCATCTGCAGTTAAAGGATTAAACTTGCTTGGGTTGACATCCACGAAAAGTTCCTTGTATTCTTGCTGATTAAAATCGGGATTTGGCGTATTGTGCTGTACTTTATTTTCTTTACGCCAGGCATCGAGGTCGGCACGCATGGAATTGACCCTTTCTACGTGTTGTGCTGAGACATCATTTGTTTCACCGATATCCTCGTAGAGATTATAAAGCTCTGCCCTGTTCTCGTCATATATTTCCACCAGCAGCCATTCGCCATGGCGCATGGCGCCGCCAGGTCGTCCTCCCTGGTTTGTGTAATGGGGGAAATGCCAGAATATTTTCCTGTCAGGAAAAGAGCCGCAGGTCAATCCTGGGGCAAAGCTTTTTCCATCGAGTCCCGGCGGTACCGGTATTTCTGCAAGCTCGAGAAGGGTTGGAATCCAGTCGATATTATTGACCGGTTGATGAATTTCGATACCTTCGGGTATATGGCCTGGCCACCGGACAATTAGGGGGATCCTCTGTCCTCCTTCATACACATGTCCCTTGCCTGCCCTGTAAGGCGTATTATGGGTAACTTTAGTATGCCCTCCCTCCGGAACGTGTAAACCCCCATTGTCAGATGTGAATACCAGGATAGTGTTATCTGCAATGTTCAGTTCTTCAAGCTTGCGGACAAGTATTCCGACAGTATCGTCAAGTGTTTCTATAACTGCGGCATATACGGGTTCGAAAGCATGTTTATTTTTTTCAATCAGATGTTCACAAGCAGTGTAAGGTACATGAGGCGTATAATGACCGATATATGTGACAAAAGGATGTTCCCTGTTTTTTTCAATAAAATTGATAGCCTCCCGGGTAAGTTCATATTCTGCCTTTCCGCCTTCGGTATCGGAAGGTACGGTATTCCTGCTGTCACCGGGATGGTAAACATGGTCAAAACCATGCTGTTCAGGACCGATATCCCTGCCGATGTGCCACTTGCCTATGAACCCCGTTACGTATCCTGCTTCCTTGAAATACCGGGGAAACGTCTTGACTGAAAGGGATACATTCATCTCAATCTCGGGGTGCAAAAGGCGTTGAGACGTTGTGTCGGGACGTCCTGGAAGATATGTCGTGAGATGCAGTCTGGCAGGGTTCATTGCAGTAAGAAGTCCTGCCCTCGATGCCGAGCAGATTGCCTGGGAAGCGTACGCCGAGGTGAAACGTACTCCATGTGAAGCGAGCCGGTCGAGATTGGGAGTGTTATGGTCTTCTCGCCCGTAGCAGTGCAGGTCGTTCACCCCCAGGTCGTCGCAGAGTATGAAAATGATATTTGGCATTGCCATGGTTAATTATTTCTCCCATTTCACGTGCATACAATATATATTAGCCAAAAGCAGGATTCCTGTCAAATTATCACGAGCAAGCCGAGGAAATTTGTAAGGTTTAATATCTGCGGAAAATAGGTAAAATATAAATACAGGTATAAAAAAACATTTTATAAAAGGAGCAAATAAATAAATGGAAAATATTTATTTTATAAAAAGAAAGGTTTACTACCATAATACTGATGCCGAGGGAGTGGTATATTATGGCCGTTACATGGAATTCCTCGAAGAAGCAAGAACAGATTTTTTTTCTTCAATGGGAATGGATTTGGGAAAACTGAGGGATGATGGAATATTTTTCGTGGTTGCCCGTGTAGAGATTGATTACAGGAAACCTGCATCATATTTTGACGATATAAAAGTATCCGCACAAGTGGAAAAACTCACCGCTTCGACGATTCATTTCACTCAGAAAATATTTAAAGATACTGCGGTTCTTGTTGAAGCAAAGGTCGTTATCGTGTGCATAGGCGCAAATTTTAAGCCCAAAAGGCTTCCTCCTTTCATTGTTTCAGCTATGAGGACTGAAGGTACTAACCTGTAAATACTCCTATGTCAAACAGTGTTTCCGTAAAAGTATACTTCTTTATAATTCTTATTTCATGCAGATACAGGCTCCTTTCCATGCGCCGCAAAGGCTGCATCTTTCTGTCTGGGTATTTGCCGGAAATCCTTTTGCTTCTTCGGGACCAAGCATCGTAAAAGATACCTTGCTTCCTGGAATATCCTTTATATTGACATGCAATTTGTTAATGCCGTCAACTTTTTCAGAATGCATAACGAACCTTTTCTGGTCTGCCATAACTCCGGCTTTTTTTATTTTCCAGCCTGCAGGGCATTTTATTGAAATGTTTTTTTCAATATGCTCCCCATTACGTTCAATATGGATACCTATGGTTTTGGATATTCCCGGCTTTATCACGGGTGAGCCGTTATAGTGGAACCACACGTCAATTTCTCCTGTTCTTTCGACTGCCGACATGGGGTCCTGCATTATAGATTTGAGTGCAAGTTCATTTCTCGACAGCAGAGAAAGCATGTCTCCGGGAACGGAATCTGCATTTGATGTTATTTCCACCGTACCCGATTTTTCATTGGTGAACTTTTTTGCGATTGAAAGGGTTCTTCGGGTGAGTTCGGCTATATTTTCCGGAGGGCCGGAAATACGGTTAAACCTGTGAATGGCTATTTCTTCTCCTATGGGTTTTATCCACTTTACGGGGATGCCTTTTTTTCCGCTCAAAATTCCAAGGAGAGCCCCCAGCGTAGCTCCAGTGCAGTCGGTGTCATATCCGCAGTTGACAGCCTTGCATACACTGTCTCCGAAATCCTTTCCATACAGCCACCCTATTACCGTGAAACCATGGTTCTGAGCGGCATGGCAGACATTCCTCTCCCTTCCGAACGCATCAATGATTCTCTGTCTTGCATGCGCCCATGAAATATTATTTCTGTGACACCATACAGCTTCCCTGATTGACCTCGCCACCTCTGAATAAAGGGGTATCATTTCAAGGCCTATGTCAACCAGGACAAAGGGGTCGTCAATAACAAAAGCCGCGCTTTCAACAGCCGCCCAGAACATTTCTCCATATGTTCCTTCCCCGCCCGCATGGTCGAGGGAAGAATCCTTCCACGCCATTGAAGAAGCAAGCTGGGGGTCACCGGGGGAAATGCAAGCCCAAATTTCGCTTCTGATGGGAGAACCCATTTCGTCAATATAATGGTTTTCAAAACATCCCGAAACAGGGGGAACCAATCCCCTTGCAAGGTTCCTGTTGCAGAAACCGTATTCGTTCCACGGGTATGGAGAAGCATATTTCTTCCAATACTCGGCAAACTCCCTGAGCGTCGGGTTTATGCCTTTGTCTTCGATGAGCTTGAGCCATATAAGCTGTAAATCCAGGTCGTCGTTTGCGGCTGCTTTGTCTGGTATCTTGCTGTAATAATCGAGGCAATTGACCCATTTTTGTCCTTCGAATGGAGCCCCGATGGTCCCCCCGATATTTTTGCCCATCCAGCATCCTGCAATCTTTTCCTTGAGCGTTTTTTCTGAAATAAGTATTTTTTTCATCTTTGCATTTCCCTGATTAGAAGTTAAGTTCTCATGAAAGTTGAGAGGGTATCTTTACAAACTGTTAAATTCCTGGAGCCCGGGGACAATCCCACCATATCAGGGGCAAACATGCGGTTCGATACATCTGGTAGGCCTCCTGGTAATTGGATGACGTGAATATTGCAGTACGCGCGTCCTTTAACGATACGCCTGGCAGCTTTGCCAGCCTGGCCGCCTGGGCCGGATAAAGGAATGTGTATTCTACAGTTACAGGTCCGGGGACAACAAGGGGTGCTATGGTGCCGCGGCGCGCGAGAGCGCGTTCGATGCCTTCTCTTATCATCCGGTGAGCCCGTAGCGGCGATGCGCAGAGAGCGCCGTGGTTGCCAAATCCTTCGCTGACTGCGACTGTTTCAATGCCTGGTATGAGGTC
>DAOQVZ010000144.1:0-6165 GCA_035341815.1 bacterium | reverse complement strand
CCCTCTGCCTGCAAAAAAAACGTTTGTTATTATTATAAACTTTTCTTCAAAAAACTCAATGGAAGAGGATTTTCCGTGAAGAAGGGATAATCAACAGGCAATTTTGGCGTTTTGAAGCCATTGCTGTAAAATATAACAGGCCGCAAGATAAGGCAAAAGAAATACAAAGCGCACAAGAGGAGGGAAATTTGCGTACAAAAGTTTATTCCATGAAATTGGCGTTTAAAATAAGGTTGTTTTTTGTCATCTGGCTGGGGCTGTTTGCGGTTAAGGGCTTCTGTGCTCATGCCGAACATGTGATAATAGTCAGTCTCGACGGTGCTCGTCCGGATGTCGTTTTGACAAGCAATATGCCAAACGTCCGCGAAATGGCAAGGGAGGGCTCTTATACATGGTGGGCACAGACTGTTCTGCCGAGTTCCACTCTGCAGGCGCACTGTTCGATGTTAAGCGGCTGCCTGCCGGAAAAACACGGGATTACATGGAACAGCTTCAAGCCTGACGCGGGTTTCGTCAAAACATCGACGTGTTTTGAGATTGCCAGAATGGAGAATTTAAGTACCGCCATGTTTGTCTCCAAGCAAAAACTGGAACATATTGCCAAGCCGGGCACAGTGGACAAATTTATTACTGTAACAAAAGACGTGGCGAAAACCGCCGGCGAATATTTCATTGAAAATAAGCCGAACCTGTTATTTGTTCACTTTCTTGCTCCTGATGCAAGCGGACATGCTTACGGATGGGGGTCCATGGAGCAGAAAGCTTCCATTGAAGCGTGCGATAGAGGCATAGGAATCCTTCGGGATTACGTGCAAAAAAGTGGTGTTTCTGCAAATACTGTATGGATTATCACTGCCGACCACGGCGGCCACCTGAAAGGTCATGGTTCTCCGGATGTCAGGGACATGACTATTCCCTGGATTTGTTACGGGCCCGGCATTATCAGGGCCGCCGAAATAGGACTGTCTGTAAGCATATGCGACACTGCTGCCACATCGGTATTCATGCTCGGTTTACAGCCGGACGCCCAGTGGGACGGCAAGATTCTCAACGAAATTTTTATCGTGGAAGAAAGCCAGGAAAAAGCTGCCTCCGAAATTCCCGCAGTCCCGGCAAAATAACCTTCGGCACTGGTTTCTCCAGTCCGAGCAGAAATAATTATGTATAGCTGTATTGCTGGTTTTATTGCCCGGAAACAAGTTCTGCGCTGAAACCGTGGCAGGATTGAGCAGAAACTCTCTATTAGGGTTCGGCAGGGGAAATTCTGAAAAGGTTCAGGGCAATGTTTTTCTCCCATTGGGGCAGACGTTTTTCAGGCCCTTCTATTTTTACCAGGGGGGGGCGCATGTCGGCAAGTGAGTTTATTTTTGCCCAGAGGGTCGTATCTCCCCAGTATTGGGGATGCGTATCCGCGGCGGCGGTAGCCGTGAATATTTCAAAAGGGGTGTTTTTCCCGCTTCTCACCGCTTCAAGTGCCAGTTTTTGAAGCTTGCCCAGACCGGTTTCATCCGGCTGTTCTTCAATCCATCGTTTGACTGCCGCAGGAACCCATGGAAGCGGAGCTTTTTTGCATTTAGCCAGTTCTTCAAAAGTCCTTTTATCCTGCAGGGCGAAAGCCCTGTCTGCCTTTTCGGCAAATTCCAGCATTTCTTCTGTCACCGGAATTCTGCGGTTGTATAATGAAAACAGCTGGGAAGGTGAAAGCTGGCCGAGTCCGTTGAAAGGCACTATGCCGGGAAACGAATCAAGGCACAGCAGTTCAGCATTGCTGATATTTTTTATCCGCAGGCAGTTTAAGATATGGCAAAGCATTGACTGGTCGAAAAGGCATGCGTCAAACCATAAAACTATGGGCCTTTGTTTTCCTTCTGCGGCAAGTTTTTCATACTGTTTCCCTAATACTTCCAGTACAAGTTTCCTGCCGAGTCCTCCGCCCGTTTCTTCTTCAATGAAAAGAGAACGGGCTTCAAGCGTTTTTCTGTCAGGCCATCCGGGTTTCCTGGGCCCGTCATAAAGGATATCGTGCCACACAAAGACTTCTCCTTCTATGCCGGATATGGCAAGAGAATTCCCGCAGATGTCCCCGCTTGTTATATGAAGGATACCGTTCATCTTCAGACCTTCCTCCGGTTCACTTAACCGGTATCATGGGCAGCAAGTTGGTTTCTTCCTCGGTTGCCTGCGCTTCGGGTCCTTTCAGGGCGCTTAAAATTTCTCCTGTGATATCTTTTCCGCCGGCTACAAGGCTTTTACTGTCAAGCACATAATCGTAGCCCTTGCTTTTTGCTATCCTCTGGATATCCTCGGTAACTTTTGCCGCCGCTTCTTCCTGGAGCTCCATGGCAATCTGCTGTATCTTAAGCTGCATTTGCTGTTGCTCTTTTGCCTTTGCCTGCCCTTCCATCTTGTCGAGTTTCTCCTTCATGGAGTTTATCTCCGACTGGAATTTTGCCATGGCCTGCTTGAAAGCGGGATGCTCGCCCATTATCCTGTCGACATCCGCGGAAACTATTCTCGTGGATTTCCCGAGAAGTTTTGTTCCTGCCGTGAACAGGAAAACTATTGCCAGGACAAGTACGATTATTGCAAGCAGCATTACCCTGGTCTTTTTCTCGTTCCATATGTTTGGCATGTGAATCCCTCCTATGTTTTGCGCCAATGTTTTACTGCATGTTTTATGTGACTTAAAAGGATACCATATTATTGAAAATAAACCAAGAAATCTGCTATGGTAAAGTAGTGTAAAGAAACAGATGAAAGGTGAAATTCTACAGATATAAAAAAAGTGATGGCTGATATCTCATGAAATTTACGTTTCTGTTCAGATGCTCAGCTTTTAAGCTTCAGTATTCTTACCGCGTTTTTTTCGGTAATCTTGTCATAGGCCTTCTTTGATATCTTCCTGCCCTCGCTAATTTCCCTGAAGTACTCAATATGGGGGATATTCTTTTTGTCGGCGTCAATATCGGTGCCAAACATCAGCTTGTCCTGAAATTCTTCCAGGAAATTGTAACCGTACTCCATATCCCTGGTAATGGCGTTGAACCCGCTGCCCGCGGAAAGGTCTCCGTAAAGGTTCGGATATTTTTTCAGAAGGTACTGCAATCTTCCGGTCGATTTCACGGGGCCTGAAGGATATCCGCCCCTTGTTTCTTCGGTTACCTCGCTGCTTATCTCCGACCAGAAGGCCATGGCATGCCCGATGAAGATGGTATCCGGACATTCCTTCAGCGCCCTCTCGAGTCTCGGCAGTCCCTTGTCGTCCGCAAGGCCGTAACTGCCTCCCAGTTTGGTGTAAAGATGAAAAAGAACGGGAAATTCGAATTTTCCGGCCTGCCTGAAAAGATTTATGCACCTTGGGTCGTCGAAATAAAGATTTGCCGTCATCTCGCCCAGTCCTTTTGAACCCGCTTCCTTATAGTGGTTGAGGATCCATGAAAAATCCGTGTCGGGTGAATTCTTTCCCGAACGCGGATCAACATCGCAGAAAGGAATAACCCTGTCGGGAAATTTTCTGTAAACCTTCAGAACGTCTTCAGGCCCGAAATAAAAACAGGGAACCTCGGGGCTCACGCCTGCAGGCAGGATAACAAACCTGTCAACGCCGCGTCTGTCCATTGCTCTCATCAGGGCTTTCCCTGTAAGGTCGTCTTTCCCTCCCCATAATTTAACTATATGCATATGTATATCTATCATGTCGGACTCCCTGTGTTTTGCCACATAGAGAATATCGGCCATGCAAGTGCAAAAATATTCAAGCCGCCGATCTTTTTATAAAACCGAAAGTGATATTAAATCATCTCCCTTTTTTCCTGTCAATAGGATTGCAGAAAACTCTTGAATACTATTTTGTCAAACACGGTGCTTCATAAATATTTCCATTTGAAACAGGTTTTCTTTCAGGCATTTTTTTGACTGCCTGCGTGCAATATGTTAATATTGTAAGACCCCTGCCATAAGGGGGAAATGGCATGCAAATCTCATTGCACTTTGCCAAAATTAATTTCTTAAATGGAGGAAATCATGTCCCGTTATACCGATTTTGAGCTTCCCTTGGTTGTTTGCGGCGTCAGGTTCCGCAATCCTTTTTACGTTTCGTCCGGCCCCACAACAATGACAATAGAACAGCTTGAGAAGATAAGGGATTGCGGCTGGGGCGGAGCAAGCCTCAAGCTGACGGTTTATCCGCTTCCTTATATCAACAGGGTTCCCCGGTACGGCTATTACCCTGAGACAGGCATCTTCTCTTTTACTGCTGAAAAACGGCTTCTTCTCGATGAACTGCTGAAATTGATTGAGGAGGGGAAGAAAAAAACTCCCGAGCTGGTTCTTTTTGCAAATATCACTTATGCAGGAGACAAGGGCCCCGAAGGCTGGGCGGAAATGGCAAAGAAATGCGAGGATGCGGGAGTTGACGTGATTGAGTTGAACATGTGCTGTCCAAACATGTCGTTTAACGTGGAAGTTACCGGAAAAGATACCGGAGGTCCGAAGACAGGCGCAAGCATGGGGAAAAACCAGGACGTGGCCACGCAGGTTGTAGCTGCTGTCAAATCTACCGTCAGGATACCCGTTTTCCTGAAACTGACGCCTGAAGGCGGACAGATAGGCAAGATAGCGCAGGCCGCTTTTGAGGCGGGAGCAGACGTGGTAGGAGGTACGGCCAACCGGCTCGGAGTGCCTCCCGTTAACCTCGACGACCCAACCCGTTCCATGTATTATCTCCAGAAGGAGATAGGCATGGCGTGCCTTGCCGGAAAATGGCTCAAACCGCTTGCGCTCAGGGATGTTTACGAGATGCGCAAGAACTGCGGTCCCGAAAGGATTCTCACGGGAGTCGGCGGGGTCTCTGACTGGAAGGACGCAGTTGAGATGGTGATGTGCGGCGCAGACCTTATAGGCATATGCGCAGAGACCCTGGTAAGCGGGTTCGGATTTCTGCCGGAACTGCTCCACGGGTTCAAGAATTACATGAAGGAAAAGGGATACAAGAACATGAGGGAAATGAGGGATATTCTTGTGCCGGCCATAACATCGGCACCCGAACTGACCCTTTACCAGGGACACGTGAAAATGAAGGACCCTCGCCCTGTGGCCCCGTGCGTTTTTGAGTGTCCCAACTCGGTGCCTGCCCAGGGATATGTCAGGAGAGTCGCCGAAGAAAGGTTTGAGGAGGCGTACCAGCTTATCATGTCCAAATCTCCGCTCCAGTCGGTATGCGGAAAGGTATGCGACCATCCATGCGAAACGGCCTGCACGCGGGGACTGAAAGACGAACCGCTGATGATAAGGGAAATAAAAAGGTTTGTTCTGGACATGGCTGAAAAAGAAGGTTGGAAACCATCGATATTAAACAGGAAAGGCAAACCGAAAGATGAAAAGGTTGCCGTGGTAGGTTCAGGGCCGGCAGGCATATCGGCTGCCTATGACCTTGCAAGGGCGGGGTATAAGGTAACGGTCTTTGAATCGGCAGAAAAGGCAGGAGGGATGCTGAGGTACGGGATACCTTCTTTCCGTTTGAACGACGCTGAACTGGACAGGGAAATCGGCGTTTTGGGAGAGCTCGGTGCAGAAATTAAAACAGGCATGATGATGGGAAAGGATTTTACCATCGAATCTCTCAAGGATGAAGGGTACAAGGCATTTTTTATTGGGATAGGGGCGCAGAAAGGGTTGAAGCTTAACATGCCCGGAGAGACAGATACAAAAGTCTGCATGGATGCAGTTACTTTCCTGCAGGAACCGAAAGCGGCAAAGAAGAAAGCAGGAGGCAAAAGGGTTGCCGTAATAGGAGGCGGGTTTACCGCCGTTGACGCTGCAAGGACGGCGGTGAGGCTGGGAGCAAAGGAAGTCTTTATTCTTTACCGAAGGACAAGGGAAGAAATGCCTGCCACAAAGGAAGAGGTATGGGAAGCGGAAGAAGAAGGGGTCAAGATAATGTACCTTGTTGCCCCCCTCGAAATATCCATGACAAAAACAGGCAGGATGAGGGGTATAAGGCTTGTCAATTACGTGCTGGAAGAGAAGGTGGATGCGAGCGGTCGCAGAAGGCCAGTGGAAGTGCCGGGTACGGAATTTGTGCTCAAGGCGGACTGCGTGATAACGGCGCTCGGGCAGTGGGTGGAGGCAGGAGACCTGCCCTTGAATGAAAAGGGATGCATAAAC
>DAOQVZ010000143.1:0-6183 GCA_035341815.1 bacterium | reverse complement strand
CCTTGCTACACTTTCACGGTGAGGGGTTATGATTTATCTCTTTTACTTTACACCGCTTGTATTCTCATTATATATTTTTATCCAACTTTCTCAACATTTCCGCTCTCAAGAGACCTGTGCACCGCAACGGCTATTTTTGTCACTTCAAGACCGTCTTCGCCCAGGCCGGTTATCCCGCCTTTTATCTTTTCCAGGCTTCCTCCCTCTTTTAGATACTCAAGATTATACACGAAATCTGCAATACTTTCAATACCGTATCCCGAATACCTTGTTCTGCCGGATTTATCTTTTCTTTCATTCATGAAAACAGGATTATATGTCATAACGCCTTCTTTTCCATAGCAAACCCTGGTCCCCCTGTCCTGGCTGTCGCATTCAATAATTCCGTTTTCTCCGACAAGCCTGAAGCCCTGGTTGACTATGGATTCAAAATCCTCGGGCAATATCCATGAAACATCAAAATTTATCACGGCCCCGTTTTCGAATTCCACCATGGCCGCAACAAAATCATAGGTATCCACTCCGAGACCCTTAAGCTTCAGCTTTTTTCCCATGGCATAAACTTTTTTTCCGTTGCTTCCCATAATCCACCTTACCAGATCGAAAAAATGAACCCCGAGAAACCACACGGGGGAACTTTTAGGCGCCCACCCGGGAAACCAGTCGCGGGGAACGACTATCTTGTCTTCCATGTGGACGTGCCCGTATTCCACCCTGCCTATCCTGTTTGTTTCAACATCATTTTTTACGGTTATATGGAAAGGGTCGAACCTCTTGTGAAAATCCACCTGAAGAAGAACGTCCTGCTTCCTGCAGGCTTCTATCATTTTCATGCACCCTTCCACGGTGACATCCATGGGTTTTTCCACGAAAATATGTTTACCGAGCCCTGCGGCATAAAGGGCGGGCTCCCTGTGAAAAGGGTCGGGAGTAGCAATTGCCACCCCGTCTATATCCTTTTCCTTATCGAGCATCTCCCTGTAATCGGCATACCCCCTGACCCCGTATTCCAGAGATTGCTTCTCAAGAACCCGGGGATTTATGTCGCAAATTGCTGCGAGTTTGCACCTGCCTTCCCTTTCAAGCTGGGTAAATGTATTGAGAAGATTGGTACCGAATTTCCCGACTCCCACGACTGCAAGTCTAATCATTTTAATTCTCCTGTCCGCACCACTGCAGCACTGTTTCTGTAAGAACCTCTGCCGCCTTCCGAATTTCCCCGGCGTCAATCTTTTCACTGTTGGAATGAGCGTCTTCAATCCTCCCCGGCCCGAATACCACAACGGGCATATTGCCGACCCTGTTGAAGAGCCGTGCATCACAGCTTACGATAAAGCCTTCCACTTCGCAAAGGTTGCCCGTTCTTTCAGAAGACAGCTTCAGGGCTTCTACGAGAGGATGCCCCGGAGGTATGGAATATGCATCGTTGTGAATCTTGTTGAAAGACAGCCTGTAATGCTCTTTTACCCATTGGTCTCCACAGTTTCTTATCACGTCTTCCAGTTCCTTCTTCACAATGTCCATGCTCTTGTTGGGTAAAAACCCCACTCCTCCTTCGAGAAAGGTATTTCCGCAGACCATGGCAGGCCATCCGCTGCCGCTGATTGTGCCGAAATTGACCTGCACGGGCTGTTCGAATTTTTCAAAAAGAGGTATGTTCCTGCTCTCTTCAACGAGAACCTTTTCGTATTCCTTCATCTTTTTCATCACCAGGCAGGTCTTTTCAATGGCATTTACCCCTTCCCTTATCTTTCCCATGTGCACGGACCTGCCTTCAATCTCGAGCTTGAACCATACCGCTCCCCTGTTGGCAGGAGTAATTTTAAGCCGGGTGGGTTCAAGAACAATGACTCCGTCCGCCCTGTAGCCCTGCCTTATCAGTGAAAGAGAGCCGTTTCCGCCCACCTCTTCTTCTATCACCACCTGGGCTGAAAGACTTCCCTTGAGACGCACTCCGAGTTTTTTCAGGGCAAGAAGAACAAGGTATATCGTAGCAACCTGGCCCTTTGCATCCACCGCTCCCCGGCCGAAGATAAAATTGTCCCTGGCCCCGGGGGAAAAAGCATCTTTCCATGATTCCGCCGGCACTACGTCTGAATGTGAATTCAGTATTAAAGATTTTCCTTTGCCGGAAGAAGGATAATCAAGAACAATATTTTTCCTGCGTGAATAATCAAGCTCTTTATCTGCAAAAGTATATTGGGGGTCTTTCTTGATGCCATCCGGAATCCCCACGAGCGAAACTGTCCCGAGAGGAGCGAATTTATCCTTTATGAAGGCCTGAATTTCTTCTTCGCCTTCCCCTGAAACGCTTTTAATCTTTATGGCACTGCAGAGAAAATCTACGGCTTCCTTAAGGTTCTCGCCGACTGCCTCTTTGATTTTCATTGCCGGCATGCCTCCATTATGGATTCCTCAAGGACCATGCACCCTTCAAGAACAGCTTCCCTGTTTATTGTCAGCGGCGGGTTGACTTTCACCGTTCCTCCTCCAAGCCCCACGGGGGCGAAAAACAGGAGCCCTTTTTCCATGCACTTTTCCACCACCCTGAAAGCGGCGTCAGGGTCGGGAATGTCCGTGCCTTTTTTACCCATCTGTATTCCCCAGACAAGCCCTGCTCCGCAGAGAAACTGTATTGAATCATACTTTTTGTACATCCTTCCAAGCTCTTTTCTGAAAATCTCTCCCATGGCCGCGGCGTTTTCTACAAGGTTATTTTCTTCTATCGCCCTTATACTGCCCAGGAAAGCAGCGCATGAAAGCGGGTTGCCCGTGTGGGTACTTGTCATGGCCCCCGGTTCATACTGGTCCATGATTTCCCTGCGCCCCACAACCGCGGACAGGGGAAGAGAACTCGATATCCCCTTGCCGAGGCAGAAGATGTCGGGAAGAATTCCGCAATTCATGAAACCGAACATCAATCCGGTCCTGCCGAAACCCGCCTGTACCTCGTCGTAAATAAGAAGCGCTCCGTTTCTGTCGCACCATTCCCGGAGCTTTCTTGCATATTCCCCAGGCATAAGGGCAGCGTTTATTCCCTGGTACGTTTCGGAAATAACCCCGCATACTTCACCTGGAGATATGCCGAGCTGGCCTATTTTTTTCTCGAAATAACTGAAACTTTTGTCCCTGCACCTCGGTTCTCCGGGAAAAGGAACATTATATATATATGCGTCAAGGGAGGGAATCCATTCCTTGAGTGCGGGCATGCCTCCCACCATCTGCGCTCCGAGGGTCCTGCCGTGGAAACTGCCTTCAAAGGAAATTATGATTTTTTTGTCCTTTTTCTTGCCCCATGTCCGGGCAAGCTTGACGGCGCATTCGACCGCCTCGGCCCCGGTTGTCAACAAAAACGCTTTCTTCAGAGGTTCCGGAGACAGGGAAACAAGCTTTTCCACCGCAAGGCTCCTAATCTCCGAAGGGAAACAGTAATTGTGAAGGAGAGGCTTGTCGAGCTGTTTCCTGATTTCTTTCAAAACTTCAGGGTTCCCGTGTCCGGCGTTGGAAACAAGTACTCCCGAACTGAAATCGAGCCACTTGTTGCCGTACCTGTCATACACGTTCAGGCCGTCGGCCCTGTCCCAGACCACCGGAGGTTGTCCGCTCATTGAAACGGGCTCGTATTTCCTGAGCTTTTCAAGAACCGGTATGGACTCGGGAACAGGAATTTGAGTCCTGATTCTTCTGTATTTTGTTTCAACCAGGGGAACTCTCCTGGGAACCAAAGGAAAACATTTACCCAAAGATTACCTCCTCTGCAAAAACACGAATGCGCACAATAAATAATAAATTTATTATTGGGAACTTGAGCGCACACATAAAGATGAAACCGCCGCACCTGAATCATTGCTGTGCGCGGTGACTCCAACGGGATATTTTTTGTAAAATTTACAATTAAAGGAATTAAAAACAGGTATTATTATATATTTTAAGCAGATTCCTGTCAATTTCCCCATCCTCAGGCAGTTGGCAGTTTCTAAAGTCTTTTCATTTCCATATGTATTCCTGCAGTTCAGGACGTCAGAGGACAAGGTTCCGGGAAGGGAAATACCCGTCGGTAGTAATGTAAATGCGGAGATTCCTCAACCCGGTTTCGTCTCCCGGAACAGGGATATGCGTAAAGTGGGCATCGCAGCTTGAAAGCTCGCCGAGCTTCTCCATTGCCAGTTCTGCAGCCGGGTTTGTCGCCGCCGAGAAGCTCAGCACAATAAGAGTCTCGGCAAGGTCGAGAATCTCGCTTTTCAGATTCAGGACGTCTTTTTTCATTCTTGCAATATTCTCTATCACATGCGGGGAAAGAAGGTGTATCCGGTCAGGAATGCCCGCCATCTGTTTTATCGAGTTCAGAACAAGGGATGAAGCCGCACTCATAAGACAGGAATTTTTCCCTGTTATTATGCTGCCGTCTTTAAGTTGCAGGGCCGCCCCGCAGCTTATCTTGGGAACCTCCCGGCCTTCCTTTCTTTTTTCTGAAGCGCTTTCACGGGCAGGCTTTACCACTGCCCTGTCTTCTACCTTTGTCCCGCATTCCTCCATCAGCAGAATCATTTTATCCACGATATTTTTGTCCCCGACTCCGAGTATCGACTCGTGCCTGTACCTGAAATACCTCCTTATAAGTTCCTGCCTTGCGGCTTCCTGGACGATTGAATCGTCTGTAATGGCGGCTCCAATACGGTTGACTCCCATGTCGGTCGGCGACGCGTAGGGCATCTTCCCGTTTGTAATTTTTTCAAGGATCCTTTTAAGGACAGGAAAAATCTCTACGTCTCTGTTATAATTCACCGTGCTGATTCCGTAAGCGTTGAGATGGAAAGGGTCTATGACGTTGGAATCGTTTATATCGGCAGTAGCGGCTTCGTAAGACAGGTTAACGGGATGTTTAAGGGGGATGTTCCAGACGGGAAAAGTCTCGAATTTCGCGTAGCCGGAATGGACTCCCCTCCTATAGTCGTGGTATAGCTGGGAAAGGCACGTGGCAAGTTTCCCGCTTCCCGGACCCGGTCCGGTAACAACAACTACCGGATTGCGGGTCTCTATGTAAGTGTTTTTCCCGTATCCCTCCTCGCTTACAATAGTTTCTATGTCCGTGGGGTATCCCTTAGTGGCGGAATGAAGATAGACGTTTATATTGTGGTTTTCAAGCCTTTTTTTAAAATTCACGGCCTGAGACTGGTTGTCAAAACGGGTTATGACTACCCCAAGGATATCAAGCCCGTGTTCCCTGAGTCCGTCTATGAGCTTCAGGGCATCCACGTCGTATGTTATGCCGAAATCACCCCTTATATGCCCCTTCTCGATATCCCCGGCGTATATGCAGAGAAGAATGTCTATCTTGTCCCTGAGCTGCTTCAACAGCTTTATCTTGACATTGGGATCATAACCGGGAAGCACCCTGGCGGCATGGTAGTCGTATAAAAGCTTGCCGCCGAATTCAAGGTACAGCTTGCCCTGGAATTTTTCTATCCTCTCAAGAATTTCCCTGCTCTGCTCTTTAAGGTATTTTTCGTTGTCAAACCCTTTTCCGTTCATCATGTTTTTCTCTCCACTTCAGCCATTATCTTATCTATTGAAGCAAGCCTGCCGGTTCCTTTTTTCCCAGAAGCCAGCTCGCCTTCCTCCGGCTCCACAAATATATACCCGTATTTTTTCAGCCTGCTAACGTTGTCCTGCACAATGGGGTTGTTCCACATCTTGTCGTTCATGGCCGGCGCAAAAACCACCCTTGCCCTGGAAGCAAAAACCGTGCATGTAAGAAGGTCGTCGCATATCCCGGAAGCAACCTTGCCTATTATGCAGGCAGTTGCGGGGGCAATAAGAATGCAGCTGGCAAATTCGGACAGGGATATGTGGTTTTCATCGTAGGATTCATAGGCATCCTTCCCGAACATGTCGGAATAAACGGCATTCATGGACAGGGTTGCAAGGGTCAGGGGAGTAATAAAATTGGCGGCATTCTCTGTCATTATCACCTTTACGGTCCATCCTTTTTTCTTCAGCTGCCTCACTATTTCGCAAGATTTGTAAGCCGCAATGGAACCGCAGACGCCTATTATAATATTTTTCTTCATGTGGAAACGCTCCTTTTTTTCAATACCTGTTCTCCTTATCTATCATAAAAGAAAATACCTTTTTTTTCAACTCTTTTTCCTCAAGCTCGAGAAACCATTCAGTCTGGAAAAA
>DAOQVZ010000142.1:0-6205 GCA_035341815.1 bacterium | reverse complement strand
GACTGCATATTTCTTTGCGGTGCATGCGGAAACAGCCATGGCTTGAAAACCTTAATGGATTATTCCAAAATGAATACTGACAGAAATATTATTTGCGGCATAGCAAATTTAGCAGTACGAAATATACTGCAAGGGGGCTTAATGGTTAAGAAAAGTTTAATTGTAATGGCTGCGGCGTTTTTTGCGGGCAATATTTGGGTGGGAAATGTTTCCTGTGCTCCCCGCAAGGGTGTTCCCGGAAACAGCGCCAATAATTGTATTGCCCGTGCCGGAGAAATTTCGGATGGTTTGAAACCTGGAGAAGAAGTATCAGAAATGCATTCCAACCAATACGTAACGCTAAAAAAACCTGTATTCTCTTCCGGAGAAGAAATAGAGGTTAAATGGCACGGGCTTCCCGGGCAATCTCCATTTCAAGGCGACTGGATAAACATAGTGCCAAAGGGTTCTCCCGACAGGAAATTCGGCACCTGGTGGTATACTCGCAAAAAATCAGGCTCCCGAAACATAGGCAAACTTGAACCCGGAAAGTACGAGGTCAAGGTTTATTTTGATTATCCGAGGGGCGGATATGCAGTGAAATCAAAACTGCTTTTCACTGTCGAATAAAGGAAACCGGCAGGCATATCTGCTATTTCAATGATTCAATTTTCATAACACGGAAGAAAGATATAATACGAGAGAGATGTAATGAAAACGGCTATTTATACAGGTTTCAATTGTGATATTCCTCTTGGGCAGTCGGTATCAATGATTAGAAAGGCAGGGTTTGAAGCGGTTTCCATAGGATCAAGAATAAGACATTCATCCTATGACACGGCCGAAGGGTGCGATAATATCAGAAAACTGATGAAACAAAACAGGCTGGAGATTGATTCCATACACGCACCTTGTCCCGAGGGGGACAACCTTTTTTCCATTGATGAAAGTGAGCGCATGGAATCTGTGAGGCAATGCAAGAACGCCCTGGATGCTGCATTGGAGGTGGACGGGAAAATTGTCGTTATCCATCTGATACCATACAATATACCCGAAGGCGATACAAGAAAAAGAATGGTAGAGCAGGGAAAACGGAGTGTGAAAATTCTTGCAGAATATGCAATCGCAAAGAAATTGAAACTGGCTCTTGAAAACGGGCAGAAAAAAGACTACGATGAAGTACTGGAGCTCTTTTTATCCGAATTCGGAGATAATTCAATTGGTTTCTGTTACGATTCCGGCCATGAAAATGTGCAGGGAACCTGTTTCCATATCCTGAAAAAATTTGGGAACCGTCTCTTTACCACCCATTTGCATGATAACAGAGGTTCCGATACGCATTTATTGCCTTACGAGGGAAATATTGACTGGCATGGGTTCAGGGAGGCAATCCGAAGCCTGGATTATTGCGGCAGAATTCACCTGGAGTCGGGCATGTCCTATTCCCAATTTAGAGAACCGGAACAATTTCTTTCGGAAGCTTTCAAAAGAGCTGAAACGCTGATTCCCTGAAATTAATGTTTGGCGCAATTCATTTTTTATTTCATGCAAAATGCCTTTAGTTTCGGTCATTGGGAGCGAAGCGTGGAAGTCCATCTCTTGGGATATGGCATTATTAACGTGAAAATCAATGAAAGTTTGAAAGGCATACGGTTGGCATGGTGTCAAAATATGAAAAATGAACGGTGCCTGTATTTTTCTGCAAGCGTTACATGAAAACATGATACTCTTCTTTCAAAAATTACGTAACATTTTCCTTCGTTCTGAAGTTCAATTATGGTCCGTGCAAGAATTGTTTTCAGAATTGGGGAAAACTGTATTCCCAGTCTGTCAAAATCCTCCTTCCTGAAATTTTCCTTTGTGTGAGTATCGGTCAGCCTTCTGAAAAGCAGGGGTGTGGCAGCCGAGTAGTCAAAATCTCTGAACGCTATGTCGACGGAGGTCCCGAATTCATGACTCGATATTGTCCTGGAAGCGTTCCTGTTTATTCTCATCAACCGTTCGTGTTGTTGCCTCGTTCTCAGGACTGAACTTATGGTGAACCTGAAAACAGGAAGATTCTCTTTCTCAAGGTTCTCATGGAATCGTTTGCCGATATCCTCCAGGAGGCGAAGCGTATCAGGGGTGACGTAAGGTACGGAATTTTTCAGTTCGCGGATACGCCAGAATCTGTTTTCATATAATGGAACAAGTCTCCCTTTTTCAATTTCTGCGTATAAGTCATCCATGTTTTCAATGCCGGAAACGCCGAGTTCCCGGGCTTTTGCCAAATGGGCGTCGTTCAACATTGTACGCATTACCTGTACTTCATCGCGTGTCAGGAAAGAAGTCGCCTGTGTGAAATTCGACCTGTAGCTTTCAAGGTTCCATGCAATTGTCTTAAGCCGCTTTGACGGCAGAATGATTACTAAAAACAATGTGATACAAAGAGAAATTGCACCAGCTGCAAAGATAAATATCATAATTTTTGCTGTGGACAATTTCAGCATACTTGTAGTTTTCTTTTCCATGTTTAGATGAATTTTCTTCTGTTGTTCAATCCATAGCAGAGTTTAGTTCCGTATGTTAATTGAAAAAGGAAATTGAAATTTTGAAAGATATTATATATTATAAACCTGCTGCGGTGAATTATTTTTCATTATTTTTCATTTGACAAGGAAATGCCAAGGTTGTTTAATATAATGATATATTTGCAGATTGGCAAGATTATTTTAAGCATTACTGAAAATGGAATTTTGTATTAAATTAAAAAGACAAGCATTGCGTTTGGCGGAAAGTATAGGGGTGCAAAATAACATGAATAAATTAAAACAAAAGGGGGTTATTATGAAGAACTTGGTAATTGGGGTATTGTTGTGCGGTCTGGTTGTCTTGTCTCCCGCCATGGGACAGGAAAAGCCGGTTGCAAAGCCTATTGCACTGGCTTATTCTATCTTTCTGCCGGCTAACCATACTGTGTCTGTGGCGTCCGCGGACTGGGCGCGTGAAATAGAAAAGAGAACTGGCGGCAGGATTAAGATTAACATATACTATGGCGGCACGTTGACTCCGCCGGATAAATGTTATGACGGAGTGGAGAAAGGCATTTCTGACCTCGGACAATCCTGTATGGCTTATACCCGCGGTCGTTTTCCGCTCAGCGAAGTGATAGACCTTCCTTTGGGTTATGAGAACGGCGTCCAGGCATCACGCGTTATCAATGCATTTTACAAGAAATTCAAACCTGCCGAATATAATGGTGTAAAAGTCATGTATCTTCATGCGCACGGACCGGGAATTCTTCATACCAAGTCTCCGGTGAGAACTTTAAAAGACCTTAAAGGCAAGAAGATTCGCTGTACGGGACTTGCAGCAAAAGTTGTGACTGCTCTCGGCGGTACTCCCGTAGCCATGCCTATGGGCGAGACTTACGATGCCCTCAGCAGGGGCCTGGTGGACGGTTCCATGGCGCCTGTCGAATCACTGAAGAGTTACAAGTGGGGGGAGGTCGTGAAATATACGACAGAGAGTTTTGGAGCTTCCTACACAACAGGTTTTTTTGTGGTGATGAATAAGGAAAAATGGAACAGTTTTCCTGCGGATGTCCAAGAAATCATAGAACAGGTCAACGAGGAATGGATAGACAAATGCGGTATGGCATGGGACGAGGGAGATAAGGGTGGCAGAGAATTGATAGCGAAACTCGGCAATACAATTATACCTCTTTCCAGGCAGGAAAACGGGAAGTGGGCGGCCGCCGTAAAGCCTATTGTTGATGATTACATAAAGGAAATGAAGAAGAAAAAACTTCCGGGAGAAGAGGCATATAAATTCTGCGCAGCGCAGATGAAGGCAGCCCTCTCGAAAAAATATGTACCGCCCAAGAAATAATAGGTGACGGGGAACTGTGAAGGAGTAGTTTATGCTTAAGGTTTTTGGGAAGGCGGTTTACCTGACAAGCAGGATATTCAGAGTTATTGCGGGCTCTGCCCTGACGTTTTTGATGGGACTTACCGTGCTGGATGTTATAATGCGGATGTTCGGGAAACCGGTCGTTGGAACTTACGAACTGGTTGCTTTCACCGGTGCCGTGGTTATTGGTTTCGCCATGCCCATCACCTCCTGGATGAGGGGGCACATCTATGTGGATTTTTTGACCGGCGCCTTTCCGGTCCGCATACGAAACAGTTTTAACGTGGTGACGCGTCTTATGGGTATAGTTTTCTTCGTACTGGCTGGACTGAATCTTTTCAAAGTTGCTATGGACCTTAAGAGGAACGGAGAGGTTTCTCTTACTCTCCGTCTTCCTTTCTATCCCGTGGCTATCGGAGTAGGCATAAGTTGTTTCGTGCTCTGTTTTGTACTACTCTGGGACATCTTCAAGATTTTCAGGGGGGAGTATGAATGAAGTTGTATTTGGGATATTTGGCCTTGCAGCCGCTCTGCTGCTCTTTTTGACGGGTATTGAACTCGGATTCGCCATGGCGATTGTAGGCTTTATAGGGTTCAGCTGCATCCGTTCTTTTGAATCCGGACTGAACATGGTTGCGAAGGACCTTTTTGACGTTTTTTCATCATATAGTTTTACTGTTATCCCGCTTTTTGTTCTCATGGGACAGATTGCTTACAACGCTGGAATCGCACGCAAGTTGTACAAGGCCGCCTACCGTTTCATAGGTCACATACCTGGCGGTTTGGCGGCGGCCACCGTGGCGGGAGCGACAGTATTCAAAGCCATTTGTGGTTCCTCACCCGCCACTGCCGCTACATTTGCAAGCGTCGCTGTTCCTGAAATGGACCGGTACGGGTATGCGAAGAAACTTTCGACAGGAATCGTGGCAACTGTTGGAACACTGGGAATTCTTATCCCGCCGAGTGTCACCCTCATTCTTTTCGGCGTCATCACCCAGCAGTCCATAGGCAAACTCTTTATGGCAGGCATTATTCCGGGTTTGCTTATTGCTTTTTTGTTCATAGCCGTTATATACGGCTGGTGCAAAATTGACCCTTCTCTCGGACCGAAGGGTGAACGCTCGTCATGGAATCAACGGTTTAAAGCCCTTCCCGATGTTGTTTTCGTTGGGTTGGTGTTTCTTCTGGTGGTCGGAGGACTTATGAAAGGCATATTCTCACCGACCGAGGCTGGCAGCGTGGGATGCCTGGCAGTGCTGATACTGGCGGTGAGCGAGCGCTCTTTCAGCGTCCGCAAGTTTTTTGCGTCTGTAGACGAGTCCCTTCGCATAGCCTGCATGGTTCTGATGCTTCTTGCCGGCTCGACCATTCTGGGACACTTTCTTGCCGTGACAAGAATTCCTATGATTGCAGCTGAATGGCTGGCTTCGCTTCCTTTGCAGCGTCATGTAATAATGATTCTTATCGCCCTTATTTACCTCGTGGGCGGTTCTTTCATAGACGACCTTGCTTTCATGGTGCTGGCCACTCCCATATTTTATCCCGTTGTGCAGAAACTCAATTTCGACCCTATCTGGTTCGGCGTGATAATAGCGATAACGGTGATGATAGGCGTGGTTATTCCGCCGGTGGCGATGAATGTGTTTGTAGTCAAAAAAATCACAAAGACGCCCCTTCGCGTAATATACGCGGGAGTTTATCCGTTTCTCATAAGTTTGGTGCTATGCGCCGTACTCCTATTCATTTTTCCGCAACTGGCCACGTTCCTGCCGTCAGTCCTTATGCCATAGTATTGGCCGTGCAGCCGCTTGACAGAAAAGTGTCGAATGTGGCGAGATCTTTTATTATCAGTCGAATCGTGATTTGACCGCAGAGACGGGCAGTTACCCGCAATACAAAAACTGGGATACAAAACAGCAGGTATTCTTCACTTTGACATCTGTCAAGAAAAATTTATTTCCGGGCGTCGCCTATGATAAATTCAGCTCGCGCCGCCCCGGGAAGCAGGGAATACAGGTTGTTCTTCCCCTCTACGCCGCTGACCGTGGATATTACATCAAAAAAACCGGGTATCTCGATTTCCCCCGGCATGGCTTCCGGCCTTTCTGCTGATAAAATGAGACGGCACCTGTCATCTCTTTCCATGCTCGCCTCGACAGAAATACGACCATCGGGCAGATACAATCCCTTAAGAGCCGTTCGATTGTTGTCTCTGAGCCACGCAAAAGGGATGCCTGCAAGCAGGACAGCCTTTTGCCCGTTCTCAAAATAGAACGACTTGAACATCATTTCAAGAAGCCGCCCGCAGGCGCTTCCGTTAGGCTGGTAAGGCGCG
>DAOQVZ010000141.1:0-6213 GCA_035341815.1 bacterium | reverse complement strand
GTAGACGGGCAGGTAGTAAGCACGCCTGTAGTCAGGGAAAAAATCACAGGCGGGACGGGACAGATTACAGGAAGCAAGGGAATAATAGAAAAAATCATCGGGGAATAGCAATACTGTCAATTTTGAAATACAATTTACTGTAGGATATTCTGCAAGGTTGAACAGATTGATATTGTGTTGTATATTCTATAATAAAATTAATATACGTTGGATTCTATATTTATATTAAGACGTAACAATGAAAATTATTATGGAAAAGAATAAAACAATTACGAGGAAAGAACTGTTTGAGGCAAAGGAAAAGTTTCATAAGAGCCGGGCAAAAATGCCATTTGAGGAAAAGATAAGAATCCTTGTTGAGCTGCAGAAGATATCATATGGCATCCGACCTGACAAAAAAAAGACCGTCTGGAAAATTTGAGATGTCAGCCAGCCGCGGAGGTGGAAATGATAGGGGAAAAGATAGCGCCTGCGTTTACGCACAAAGAGTACCTGTTCCGCAGGAAAGTATTTACTTTTTTAGGAGCGGCCTTCCACGTCTATGACGGAAATGGGCAACTGGTCTTTTATTCCAGGCAGAAACCGTTCAGGCTGAGGGAGGATTTCCGGGTTTACTCCGACGAGACCATGTCGCGGGAATTGCTTACTATTAAGACCCCCCATGTCCTGGATATATGGGCCGCCTATAACGTGGAAGACCCGGCTACCGGAGAAAAGGTGGGTGTTGTGAAAAGGAAAGCGTTGAAGTCCATTATAAGAGACGAGTGGGTTTTCATTTCCCCCGAAGGCAAGGAGACAGGCAGGCTGACCGAAACAAGCCTGCTCGGAGCTCTCCTTAAGAGATTGATTAACCTGGTTCCCCAGTCTTATGACATAATACTGGCAGGCGGGCAAAAAATCGCACAGGTAAGACAGCATTTCAATCCTTTCATTCTCAGGTATTCCATGCAAATAACCGTTCCCCAACCGGGGATTGACCCGAGGCTTCTTGTAGCGGCGGGGATTCTCCTGGCAGGGGTGGAACGCAGGCAGCAGTGAAAATTGCCATTCAGGCGGATATATAAAAGAGTTCGTTTCCATAAATTGCTTGCGGAAGTGAGAAAGTAAACTGCGCGCGGTTTTTATTCCCGGCCTGTTAAGTGGATGGCAAAAATTAGAGGAAACCATGGAAATAAGGAATTTCAGGAAAGAAGATATACCTGCCGTTGTTGACCTCTGGAACAGTTCCCTTATAAAGGACAATAAGGCAGATTGGTACATGGAAGAAAATCTTCTGACTGAGGAAAGGCTTGAAAACAAACTATATAACCCGAATTCTGACCCGGGCGGAATATTTGTTGCTTATGACGGTAGAGAAATAGTCGGTTTCGGGAAGGGCGCGGTAAAAAGGGTTAAGTCTTATGAAGATGAAAAATTGGAGGATTTGCCGGGCTACCTTGAAGCCCTTGTTGTTGAACGGGAACACAGGAGGAAAGGCACGGGGACAAAACTTCTTTGCAATATTGAATCTTTTGCCGTGGAATCCGGCAAAGATGCACTGCAGATATCATTTTATTTTCCTGCAGTGACAGGTGTTCCGGTCCTGCCGGAAACGCCTGAATATAAATTCCTGCTTAACAGGGGCTTCAAGCCGTTGGTATACGAGATGAAATTGAAGCTGAAGTTTAAGGACTTTACATTAAAAGACGAGATTTTGGAAGCAAGAGAAAAATTGGAGAGGGAAGGAATAGAAATCAGGTATTTTGAAGCAGGTTACAGGGATTCATTCTCAGAAATGATGCAGGCGTATTTTCCGGAGTGGTGGCACGGCTGTTTCAGGCAAAATCTGGAAAGGGAAAAACCTTTGCCTGTTCTGGTTGCCGTAGACGGTAAGAAGGTGGTTGGTTTTACAGGGTTTGTTTATGTGGAGAAAAACAAGAGAGCCGGTTTTGCCCCCGGAGTTGACCCCGAATACAGGAAGAGGGGAATAGGCAGGGTGCTGGTCAACCTGTGGGCTAAGGAAGTTAAAGAAATGGGTGCCGAAGAAAGCCTTATAGAGACGGCTACCGACAATTATTCTGCACAGCGCATTTATTTTGAAATGGGATACAAAAAAATCGGGGAATTCTGCGGCAAGCTTGAAAAATCCCTGAAATGTTCATAATCCTGAACATTTAATGGACATGCTTGTTTTCAGAATATAAAAAAGAGACCCTGAGCAAAAACATCTCAGGGTGACAAACAGTTTAAGTGAGAAAAAAATTACAGATAGATAGCCAAGTTTGGCAGAACGATGTTTTCAAAAAGGAGGGGGCAATGGGAGCTTTCTGGACGCTGGTTTTGATTACAGTTTTTTTCTTTTTACTGGGTATCAGGATAGTAAGGCCCACCCACAGAGGTCTGGTGGAAAGGATGGGAAAGTATAACCGTTTCGCAGGTCCAGGATTTCACTGGGTAATGCCTGTTATTGAGCAGATCTACCGCATAAATATCACGGAACAGATGGTTGACGCGGAGCCGCAGGAGATAATCACCAACGACAACCTTAACGCAAGGGTTGACGCCCAGGTCTATTTCAAGGTCAAGATTGACGCTGAAAACGTTAAGAGGTGCCAGTACAATGTGAACAATTACCAGTGGCAGATAGTAAACCTGGCAAGGACTACCCTGAGAAATATCATCGGCACCCTTACCCTGAAATCGGCAAACAGCGAAAGAGGGAAGATTAATGCTGATTTGCATAAAACGCTTATGGACGAAACGGCAAACTGGGGCATAGAAATCGTTCGAACGGAATTAAAAGAGATATCTCCGCCCCCGGATGTCCAGGAAACGATGAATAAGGTCGTAAAGGCGGAAAACGAGAAGATTGCCGCGATAGACTTTGCCACGGCAACGGAAACAACCGCTGACGGACAAAAGAGGGCGCAGATAAAGAACGCCGAGGGTATAAAACAGGCGAGGATACTGCAGGCGCAAGGAGAAGCCGAAGCCATAAGGTTGGTAAACGAGGCGGCTGAAAAATATTTTGTCGGCAACGCCCAGATACTGAGGAAAATACAGGCCGTGGAAACCGCCCTGGAGGAGAACGCAAAGATAGTCGTTCCTCCCAACACGGAATTAATCAACGTGATAGGCGAGATGGCCGGCATACTTCCCCTGGCAAAAAAGCAGAAAGAAGAATAAGCAAACTCGAAAACAGGAGAATAGAAAGATGAAATATTTTTCAATCGAAAGCCTGACGGGGCTGGGAACGAGACTGCTGGTCAGCCGGGGGGTTCCGACAAAAAACGCGAAGCGGGCGGCCGAATCGGCAGTGCTTAACGAAGCCGCGGGGGTCACCACGCACGGAATCTCGCAGTTTTTCTACTTTGACGGGAACGTAGGCACGGCAATCAAGCCGGAAGCCGAACCTTACGTGGTTTCTGAGAAAGCCGCCATAGCCCTGGTTGATGGAAACCATGCCCTGGCACAACTGGCCATAGACATGGCCTCCCGGATAGCGGTTAAAAAGGCGAAAAAGTGCGGAACAGGCACGGTTGCGGTACGCAATACCTCGTGGGTTGCCGGACTCGGCGTCAAGCTTATTCCGATAGTGGAAAAGGGATTTTTTGCAGAACTATGGGCGGGTTCCTGTTTCAAGTACGTGGCGCCCTTCGGGGGAAGGGATGCCATGCTGGGGACAAATCCCATTGCATTCGGATTCCCCATTCCAGGATGTCCTCCCTTTATAGCCGATATTTCAACTTCCACGATAGCCAGGGGGAAGATACCTTCTCTTCTCAGGTCAGGGAGCAAGACTCCCGACAGGATATTCCTTGACTCGCGAGGCATGGTTACAGACGACCCTTCCAAACTGGGCAAGGCAGGGACAATACTGCCGGTCGGAGGCCAGTACTACGGGTACAAAGGATTCAGCCTGTCTCTGTGGGTGGAAGCCCTCGCTCTCATGTCCGGAAACCGTTACGAACCCAACAGGGTTACGGGCGAATCTTTTACCCTGACGGTAATAGACCCGGCGGCCTTCGGGGAAATGGAAAGTTATACAAAAGAGATGAGGGAGTTCGTGAGGCTGATGAAGCGGAGCAGGAAAAGACCGGGCGCAAAAGAGATAAGGATCCCTGGAGAAAGAAGCTGGAGGGCCCTGGCGGAAAGCAGGAAGAAGGGAGTGCCGCTGTCCGAAGAGACAATTGCCAGGCTTGAAGAGTTAGCAAGGAGAAACGGGATAAAACCCCTCGGGAAATGAAAAGAACGCGGGCTTCCCGGAAATGCCCCGGACAAGCCCGGGGTAAACCCGGGATAAATACAGGAAATACCCGGTGCAAGTGATTTATCCCGTATAACGGGACAAGTCAGACGCCTTTGCCTGTATGTATATCGCACGATGTTAAAAGCGTCCAATAAATTCTTGTCCGCCAAAGTATTAGTGGAGGAGGACACGCTACAAATACAGAACAATTGCAGCCGTTTATGCAGGAACAGCCAGGGGGAAAGAGGTGAATCAGAACCCCTCACCTTGAAAAAAATATCAAAGAAGAGTTCGGGGTAAAGGAGATAATGATGGGAAAAGAATATTCGAAAAAACTGTCCAGACCCGCTTACGAGAACCTTGGAGAACAGGAAAACCTTGAGGCGCTTTTTCCTGAAGGCACAAAAGAAAACCTTGAAAACTGGAATGTGTTGAAGGAAAAACTGCTCGGCCGCTGGAAAAAGATTCTCGGCAGTCCTTCCTTTACCGATTTCAGAAAGGCAGCCGAACAGGTTGACGCCTTTGAACAGCCTGATTTTTACGGGAAGGTTTACAGGCAGCCTACAGGACCTGAAACAAAACAGCTTGTACTGCTGATGGAACCTAAAACAGTCACCCTATCTCCAAGGCCCGGCGCGGTTGTGCCTTATTACCATCCCGACACGATGGCAGGATATGATTTGAAAGAACACAAGCCTCTTCTTGAGCGGACAAACGTCCAGTTCGGCCTCCACCTCGTCCGGCAGGGATATGTGGTTGTCTGCCCTGAAGCTTTTCCATACAACACGGTTCCCGACCCTGAAAGCAATGAAGGTTTTGCATGGTGGAAAGCTGCCGCAAAGAAACTGCTTGACGACAACCCCGGATGGACCGGCATAGGCAAACTCATATGGGACACAAGACTTGCCACGGATTTACTGTTGAGCCAGAAGGATGTTGACCGGGACAGGATAGTGATAATAGGACATTCCCTCGGAGGAAAGATGGCTTTCTGCACGGGTTGTCTTGATGAAAGGATAAAAGCTATTATAGCTTCCGACTTCGGTATAGGCTGGAAGTTCACCAACTGGGATATGGAATGGTACTACGGAAAACAGATATACGAAAAAGGATTTACGCTTGCCCACCATCAGCTTCTTGCCTTCCACGCCCCGCGTTCTTTCCTTCTCATAGGAGGCCACGCTGACCGGCCTGCCAGCTGGCAGTATATAAACGAGGCGAAAAAAGTCTACCGGCTTTACGGCAAAGAAGACGCCGCAGGATTTTTTGACCATGCATCGGGACACCAGCCGACTGAAGAATCCGTAATAGCTGCATACAAATGGCTGGCGGAACAGTTCGGCCTGCCCGAACAGAAATGGGAGTTTTAGTGTATGACAGAGGTGGAACGCAGGCTTTACGAACAAACCCGGGACAAACTCTACGCAAAGGGTAACCCCCGCAGCTTCCTAAAAACGTTCGCTACCATACAAGCTCACTCAAGCTTCGGGGGTATACCCGTAGCAAAAACTTCACATAGACAGCTGTTATTTTTTGCCGGCGGGACACTCCACGAAACATTTTTCCACTATGGTCTTGTAATAGGGCCTCTGAAGCCTGTCCGAATTTTCCATCGCTTCGCACACTGCCTCCGGCGTGATTTTATCGGGAACAGGTAAATCTGTCTGCGAACCAATGTAACCCGGTCCTGCCTCCTTCATGAAACCGTACTTGCACGCCCAGTCGCATCTGAGCCTGTCATTTTTGCCCCAGCTGAATGTCTTGCCGTTGACTGATATAGAAACGGAATCTTCCGGCGAAATTGCCTGTGAGGGACAGGACTTCACACAACTGTAGCACCTCAGACAGAGTTGAGGCCCGCCGTAGAGACTGTCGCATACAAGGGGAGCATCGGTAACGAGAGCGGCAAAAATCTGCCTGGGACCGTACTGAGGGGTGAGAACCTGTCCGTTCCAGCCGAGCTCTCCGAGACCCGCGGCGACGGC
>DAOQVZ010000140.1:0-6239 GCA_035341815.1 bacterium | reverse complement strand
CAGACTCATTTTCTCCTCCTTTACCTCGACCCGGTTTTCCAGGCGGGGTGTCTTGATTTTAATGATTAGACACGCGGGGCTTTCAAAAGTTCCATGTGAAACTTTCATGCCTGTCTCGTGCAGGAGGGCGCAAAATGGAATGAAAATGTCTGCGAGGATTCGGCCTTAGTTTGTTGAATATCAGTCGAGTTTCTGGAGTTCAACGGTAGGTTTCTGATTTACCACATTTATTTGGTAAGGAGGAGGAACAGGTTTCTGAAGGGACTGTTCTTTGAACTGTATCACTATTCTATCCTTTTCCTCAACGGTATTTACCACGGAGTATTCCCTGCCCGCTTCTCTTGAAGGTATGGCTACAACCATCTTCCTGCTGAAGTCTACCTCGGGTAATTTAAGGGAAAGGTTCTGCGCCGCATTCTGCGTCATCCATATCCTGTTCCAATCTTTATTATCCCTTATTACTATTGCAGAAGGCAGCTTGTCAAAATCGGTACCTACGGAAGCAGCACTTGGCAATGGCTTATCTTGTCTCTCTGACCTGATTTCCATAAGAGAAGACGATTTTTCCTTTCTTGTTTTTTCCGGAGGTTTTATGAGCTCACGGGAAACCGGGCTTTCCATTTCATTGATTTCTTCTGCCTTTTTTAATTCAGGAGTTTCCATTTCTGACTCATCAAGCTGACCAGCCATAATCTTGCTATTTACTGAAGCTTTATCTGCAGGAACTTCAAATTTTCCTGATACTGTCGGGGCTGATTTTGCAAGCAAAACTGGTTCTTGATGCGGGATTTCTGGCGCGTCCGGAGTTTTGTCTCGGTCAATGGTTATCTTTACGTCGTCCCCTTTTTCGGTCTGTTCCGTTGTTGCACCTGAATCTACTGATTTGTATTCCTCTTCCATTGGAGTTTCTTCGGGCGTCATGGCCAGCCGGATATCTTCCTTTTTAAATTTCCCCGTAAATAGAAGAGAAACAAAAAGAACGGCTGCAAGGGCTCCCAGCGCCAGTGAAAATTTTCCGGATGGGAATAATGAAAGGTTTCTTTCTGAATGGATATTTTCAAGAATTTCTTTTTCAAGATTCAATGTGGGTTCGACCGGTTCAACCGTTGATATATAACACCTTGCTTGCGCCATCTTCTGGAACGTTTCCCTGCACTCCCGACAAATCTTCATGTGGGCTTCAAGCTTGCCGGCAAGGCCTTTGTCAAGTTTTCCGTCCATATACAGAGAGAGCAATTCCGTGTTATTGTGAATATTCACTTTTCCATCACCTCCATGAAGGGCAGGACTCTGTCCGCAAGGCTTTTTCTGGCCCGTGCGAGCCTTGATTTCACGGTCCCAAGCCGGCAGTTCAGGATAGAAGATATCTCTTCGTAAGACCGGTCTTCCATATCCCTCAATATGATAATGGCTTTTTCTGCAGGAGGCAGCGAATCAAGGCATTTCTGTACAATCCTGCACCTGTCGCTCCTCTGCATTTCATCGTAGGGAGAAGGGTCTCTTGCCGGCGGGTCGAACTCCCCGGAGCTATTTTCGGGAGAGTATGAAGTAAACGTCTTAAATCTTTTCTTTCTCAGGGTGTTCTTCCACACGTTGCAGGTTATCCTGTAAAGATATGTAAACATCTGAGACCTCCCTTCAAACTTTTCAAAACTCTGATAAGCTTTCAAAAAAGTCTCCTGGGTTATATCTTTTGCCTGGTGAAAATCTCCGCAAAGCCTGTATGCAAGATTATAAACCTTCGGCATCTCTGCTTTTACCATGTACTGAAACTCAGATTTTTTATCCATTACCAATTATGATATTCTCTTTGTTTATTAGACACAAAAAGACAAAAAAAGTTCCATTCCAGGCATGTCTTTTATTTCAAAGGAACTTTCGTGTAATCAAACGGTTCGGGTTTTCCTTTCAATTCCAATGCTATAACAGTGCCATACTTATCAGGAGGTTTTTCCGGAAGCCCCGTAATAATCAATCTGCCTTCCTGCTGTTCGAATTTTAAATCTCTGCCATCAGCGAGAATTTTAGCGGAAATAATCTTGTTCTTAATGCTGGAAAATACGGCGGTTTTACCGGGCCATCTGAATATATGCAGATAAGCGTTTTTCCCACTGGATGTTACTGTACCAATCAAACTTCTGGCAAATCCCGGAGCCGTTCTTTCCGACCCGTAAACAGCTTTCCCGTTTTTCTTGAGCCATGCTCCTATCTCCCTCAGCCGTGCAATCTCTTCCTTTCTTATGCTGCCGTCAGCTTTCGGCCCTATATTGAGCAGGTAATTTCCTCCCGAACCGGAACAGGCGACAAGGTTTTGTATGAGCTGGGTGGCAGGCTTCATGTTAGGGTTGTTCCTGATATAGCCCCAACCGCATGAATCTCCCATCGTCATGCAGGATTCCCAGTATCTGCCCTCTTCAGACGGGGTTGTGTGTTGTTCGGGGGTATCAGTATCTTCAGGCAGTCCCGAACGATTGTTGATTACTATATGGGGCTGAAGTTTTCGCGCCATACTGTTAAGTTCCCTGCTTTTCCACAAAAGGTGGGTATCTTTTTTTATATCGGTTCCCGGAATCCAGCCGCCGTCGTACCATAGGATATCTATCTTCCCGTAGTTTGTCATAAGTTCCCTTACCTGTTCATGCGCCTGCACCACCATTGCTTTAAAACTTTCAGGATATTTCTTCCTGTCAAAATATCCCGGAAAACGCCAGTCGAGAAGACTGTAATAAAAACCGATGCGCATTTTATGCTTTCTGCAGGCAGCTACATACTCTTTAACAAAATCTCTTTTTGCGGCGGTTTTTACAGATGTGAAATCGCTTGCTCTCGAGTCAAAAAGGCAGAATCCGTCATGGTGCCGGGTAGTAAACACCATGTATTTCATTCCTGCATCCCTTGCGGTTTTTACCCATTCTTCCGGCGAGAATTTTACTGGAGGTTTAAATCTCCGTGAGAGTTTTTTATATTCATCTCTGGCTATTCTTTCAACCAGCATTACCCATTCGCCGCGTGCAGGTATTGCATAAAGCCCCCAGTGTATGAACATGCCGAACCTTGCTTCCGCCCACCATTTCATCCTTTTCTCTTTTTCCATTATTTCCCCCCTGTGCAATTTAAAACCGGGAATCGATGTTTAATTGAATATGATACATGCGCAGATGAAACCGTGCAAATAATAATTTGACTAAAAATAGTTAAAAATAGTAAAATATGTAAAATATTCTACCATTTACCGTTTTAAAAATCTTACAGAAGTATAAGGAGGAGACGATGGGCAATAAGCACGTTTATTTTTTCGGAGGCGGTAAAGCAGACGGCGACGGCAGTATGAAAGAATTGCTCGGGGGCAAGGGAGCCGGCCTGGCAGAAATGGTAAAACTTGGAATGCCTGTGCCTGCTGGTTTTACCGTTACGACCGAAGTCTGCACTTTTTTCTACAAGAACAGAAAGAGACTTCCCGAAGGCGTTGAAGATGACGTTAAAAAGAATCTTGTTAAGGTCGAAAAAGTTATGGAAAGCAAATTCGGGGATGCAAAAAATCCTCTTCTGGTTTCTGTGCGCTCCGGCGCTCGGAAATCCATGCCCGGAATGATGGAAACGGTTCTCAATGTAGGGCTCTGTTCAAAAACGATACCCGGGCTCATAGAGAAGACGGGCAACCCCCGTTTCGTTTATGACGCTTACAGGCGTTTAATTATGATGTATTCCGATGTTGTCATGGAAAAAGCCGCCGGGATAGAAACTCAGGAAGGAAAGGGTATAAGGGTTCAGCTTGATAAAATGATGGCAGAGTTGAAAAATAAAAAGGGATACCGGTCAGACACAGACCTTACCGTGGAAGACCTTAAAGAACTGTGTGAAAAATTTAAAAAAAGGGTCAGAGAGGTTATAGGTAAAGAGTTCCCTGACGATGCATGGGAACAGCTTATGGGAGGGATAAAAGCGGTTTTCCAGTCGTGGAACGGGAAGAGAGCGATATCATACAGAAGGATTGAAAACATTCCCGACGAATGGGGAACTGCTGTTAACGTCCAGGCAATGGTATTCGGGAATATGGGGGATACATCAGCTACAGGCGTAGCTTTTACAAGAAACCCCGCGACGGGAGAAAACAAGTTTTACGGAGAGTGGCTCGTAAACGCCCAGGGAGAGGATGTAGTTGCAGGAACGAGAACCCCCAATCCTCTCAATAAAGAAACCAAAAATGAACAGAACAGCCATTTAAAATCTCTCGAAGAATCTATGCCTGTTGTTTATAAAGAACTGGCCGCCATAAGGTCGAAGCTTGAAAGGCATTTCAAGGATATGCAGGACATAGAGTTTACCATCCAGGAAGGACGACTCTGGATGCTCCAGTGCCGTGTAGGCAAGAGAACCGGAACAGCGGCTCTTAACATGGCAATGGACATGCTTGGAGAGAAATTGATAAAAAAGGAAGAAGTGGTTATGAGATTGACGGCTAACCAGATAGATGAATTGCTGCATCCTCTGGTGGACCCCAAGGCGGAAGCCAAAACAAAAGTTCTTGCAAAAGGACTTCCTGCGGGTCCCGGGGGAGCAGCAGGCCATATAGTTTTCACTGCGGATGAAGCTGTGAAATGGGCAAAACAGGGCAAAAAAGCACTTCTTGTCAGGGAAGAAACCAATCCTGAAGACGTGGAAGGCATGAGAGCGGCACAGGGCATCCTTACTGGAAGAGGCGGTATGACGAGCCACGCGGCTCTCGTAGCGAGAGGCTGGGGAAAATGCTGTATTGTGGGTTGCGCAGCATTGAAAATAGACGTTCACGGTAAAACCCTTAAAGTTGAAGGCAAGACATTCAAAGAGGGCGACATTTTTACACTTAATGGAACAAGAGGATATGTTTACGAAGGACAGCTGCCCATGATAGACGCAACAGAGAATCCGAGATTTTCACAGTTCATGAAGATTGCCAACTCTCTGCGCAAGATGGGTGTGCGGGCAAATGCCGATACTCCGGACGATGCCAGAAACGCCCTTGCTTTCGGAGCTGAGGGTATCGGACTTTTCAGGACGGAGCATATGTTCTACGGAAAAGGGTCGGAAGAACCTCTTTTTTACCTGAGAAAGATGATAATATCTAATACCGCAGAGGAGAGGAGGGCGGCCTTGAAAGACCTTCTTCCTTATGTAAAGAAAGATATAAAGGCGACTCTCGAGGTAATGAAGGGACTGCCTGTTACCATCAGGCTGATTGACCCGCCTCTTCATGAGTTTGTGCCTGCCAGGAAGGAAGAACAGGAAAAACTGGCAAAGAGCATGGGCATATCGATGGATGAATTCAAAAAGAGGGCGGATGCCCTTCATGAAACCAACCCCATGATGGGACACAGGGGGGTAAGGCTGGGCGTTACCTATCCGGAAATCACGGAAATGCAGGTAAGGGCGATTTTTGAGTCTGCCGTGGAACTTTCCAAAGAAGGGAAAAAGGCATTGCCCGAGATTATGGTTCCCGTTGTAGGCGTGGTGGAAGAACTTAAAGACCAGAAGGCGATTGTTCTCAGCGTATATAAAGAAGTATGCGATAAATACAAAGTAAAGAAGATAGATTATCTGTACGGAACCATGATAGAGATTCCGAGAGCAGCTTTAACGGCAGACAAGATTGCTTCAGAAGCGGAATTTTTCTCTTTCGGTACCAATGACCTGACACAGATGGGATTTGGTTTTTCGAGGGACGATATAGGCGGTTTTGTTCCTGCGTACCTGGACAAGCGAATGCTCCCTTGCGACCCGTTTCAGATTCTTGACCAGGAAGGCATCGGGCAGCTCGTCGAAATAGGCATACAGAGAGGTCGGAAGACCCGGCCGAATCTCAAGGTTGGCATATGCGGAGAACACGGAGGAGAAGCGGAATCCGTTAAATTCTGTTATAAAATGAAGATGAATTACGTGAGCTGCTCTCCCTACAGGGTGCCTATAGCCATTCTTGCATCGGCCCAGGCGTCCATTGAAGAAAATAAGAAGTGATGTAGTTCTTGAGTTCTTGACTTTATAAGTTATGAACTTTGGAAATTGTTGGTATAGGGGGGCGGCGCATGATGCCGCCCCTTATGCGATTTCTGCGAGAAGGAAAGGTGCGAAATGCCGAGAAAGTTTTTAACTGCCGTTATAATATTGACTGGGGCTTTTGTGGAAGTAACCTGGGTTGCGGGAATCGTTTCGGGGCCGGTGTTTCTTAAATTGATGGGGCTTTCAAACACACAGCTCGGGATTGC
>DAOQVZ010000139.1:0-6493 GCA_035341815.1 bacterium | reverse complement strand
GAAGCAGTATTTGCACATTTTGAAGGAAAAAGGATACGAAGGATTTCTTTCCGTTGAAATCTTCAGGCCGGAGTACTGGCAGGACGAACATGAAAATATCGTTCGGAATTCAAAGGAAGGTTTGGACATCGTAATGAAATGAACAGGAGAAGGCATGGAAAAGATTAAAATGGGGTTCGTGGGCTCCGGCCGTATGGGACAGCTGGCTCATATTGCCAATTATTATGAGATAGAAGATTGTGAATTGGCTGCCCTTGCAGAGGGAAAGAAAGAGCTTGCTCAAAAGGTTGCTGAAAAGTACGGGATAAAGAAAGTCTATGCAAATCATATACAGTTGGCTGATGACAGAGATGTGCAGGCCGTTGCGGTTGTTCTTCAGGCTGCATTGAATTACCACATTGTGAAAGACCTTCTCAATGCCGGCAAACATGTAATTACCGAAAAGCCCATGGGCATCAACCTGAAAAACATGGAAGAGCTGGTTAATCTTGCAGAAAAAAAGGGACTGGTTTACCAGGTGGGTTACATGAAAAGGCACGATACGGGGTATAAAATGTTCAAAAAAAGCATTTCAGAGTACCTCGTGACCGGAGAGTTTGGCAGGTTACAGCAGGTCAGGCTGTGGTGTTTCTGCGGAGAGTGGATATACAAGCTTGACAGGTTTATCAGGACCGACGAGAAGCCTCCCGACAGCCCGAAGGAAGAATATCCTTCCTGGATGCCGGACCGTCTTAAAGGTTTTTACGGCCGGCTTTTGAACATAGAAGTGCACCTTATCAATCTTCTCCGTTACCTCGTCGGGGAAGATTTTGCCATAGAACATGTAAGTTATACCAATGATGCGAATTTTACCATCATCGCCAAGACTTCATCGGGAACAAGGGTTGTGTTCGAAGGCGGTGCGGTTGTCACCAACCACAGATGGCATGAAGGCGTTGAAATTTTCTTTGACAAAGCCATCTTGAAAGCTGAAAGCGCGCCTCCCATGCTCAGGCAGGGATATGCCGGGATAGAGTTTTCCTTCCAGGGCGAAAGCAAGAAAATCGTCAGGCCCATACCTGAAGCAAGGTGGGCTTTTATGGAGCAGGCGGAACATTTTGTCAGGTCTGTGGCAGGCGAAGAAGTACCCGTTTCTCCGGCAAAAGAAGGGCTGAAAGATATTGCTTTCTGTGAAAATGCGGTCAGGTGTCTTCTTGCCCAAAATGGGAAATAAAATCTACCGGAACTTGTTTTTTAGCACCATGTAGATGATGAAAAGCACAATCAGAAAAATAACAGTTTTTACAATAGCAGGAATGCCCGATTTTGTTGCTCTTCTTGCTTCAAGCTCTTCGGCTCTCTCGGCAAAGACACCGTACGTTTCGGCGCATTTTTCACTGCAGAAGATGCCTCCATGCTTTACTATCTTGCAATCGCCGCAAAGAGGCCTTCCGCACTGTTTGCATCTTGTCACGGCCGGTCTTCCCGTGTGGTAAAAGCAATCTGCCATTTTTTCTCACCTCCGTTGCCCCGCACGTATTTGGCGGATAATTTGATTTGCCTCTCAACAACCATTTGTATATATTATACAAAGAGATATTCTTCTTTGTCTATCATCCTCAGTTTTTTTTGTTCAAAATTTCCAAGTAAAGACAAAATATTTTTCTTATATCCGTAATATCTGCTTCTTACTTCCCGTATCTCTGAAAGTTTCTGTTTAACCGAATCCCTGCCTTTTTCCATTGCATAGGAGTACCTGCCGAATTCATCCCACCTCATGTTTCCCAGGTCCGGCTTTATGACCAGGTCTGCCATTATTTTGTTGTAGATATCGAACCTGTTTGTCAGAAGAGCGTCTATCCGCAGGTGAAGGTCCACAACGGAGTTTATCTCTTTCTCAAAGTTCAATGTTCCGCTTAAATCAATTCCGACGATATTTCCTGCACCTGACAAGACAGCACATTTTACGGGAAACCTGCAGGTTACTCCTCCGTCGACAAGAATCATATCGTTGTATTCGACAGGCGGGAATATACCGGGGATTGAACATGAAGCCATTACCCCTTTCCACAGCGGGCCGCTTTTTATGTAGACATCTCTGCCTGACACAATATCGAAGGCGGCAGATATAAAAGGTATGCCTGTATCTCCGAATTGAGTATTTCCGAACAGGTTCCTGAACACAGGCACTATCTCCTCCTTTTTCAGTACCGCCGTATCCATGAGCATCTTTATCATTGAAAACTTGGCTTTTACAGTGTTTACCGTTTTAATGAAAAGTCCCTGTTTTTCTTCCTGAAAATCTATGTTGCCGAGTTTCAATTCCTTCAGAATCTTGAATTCCCTCGTATCTTCAATTTTCCTGAATTCGGTTATTTTTTCGCCGTGGACTGCGTAAAAAGCTCCGGCGAGGGCTCCGGCAGACGTTCCGCATATTATATCGGGTCTCAAAGACTGCTCTTCCATTTCTATGATGGCTCCGATATGCGCAAATCCCTTTGAACCCCCGCCTCCGAGAACCAGCCCATTCCTGTACTTATTTTTCATCGTTCCTTTGCGTGTTTGTAAAAAAGCCGATACCAGTAAGCAGAAAGCTGTTTTTCAATATCTTTCCTGCTGCCGAACTTCCGGCTTATTATATCGTAAAATCTTTTGTTGTGCCTTCTTTCTACCATGTGTGCTACCTCGTGAAACAGTATGTATTCGACAAGGTTTTCAGGCAGGAATCTCAGAAGAAGGTTAACTGTTATTTCTCCCTTGTTGCTGCAGCTGCCCCACCTGCTTTTGAGTTTTCTCAGGACTACATTTCCTGTTACCACTTTGAGTTCTTCGGAAAACTCTTTTATTTTTGCTTCTGCAAAATTCCTGAAAAGCCCGATATCTATTCCCTCTCTATCCTCAATGCTTCTCGAAAGCTCGTCTATTTCCCCGAAAGATTTATACCTGTTTTTTATCCATCTCTTGTGCTGTTCTATCAGGATTCTTTCTTCCGTGTAGCCCAGCGGCAGTACCAGGAGAAGTTCCCCGTTTTCAAACTCGAGCCTCGGGATGCGTATCTTCCTGTATATCCTGGAATAATATATTTCAAGTCCGTCTATGCTGTGTTTTTCCATGGGTATGATTGATTTATCCCTTCATCACGGCGAGAGGTTCCATTTTCGCAACTTTCTTCGAAATGCCTGCGCCTTCTACCGTTCTTATGACTTCGTCCACATCTTTGTAAGCCTCGGGCATTTCTTCAGCCAGCCCCTTCCTGCTGACTCCCCTTACAAGAATTCCCCTGCGTTCAAGTTCTGTTGCAATAGACCTGCCACTGCTTTCTTTTATCGCCTGGTGTCTCGACATGACCCTGCCTGCTCCGTGGCAGGTGCTTCCCCAAGTTTCTTCCATGGCTTTTTCGGTTCCGATGAGGATGTAAGAAGCCGTTCCCATGGTTCCGGGTATTATCACGGGCTGTCCGGTGGTTTTATACCTGGCAGGCAGGTCGGGGTGCCCTTTGGGGAATGCTCTTGTTGCTCCTTTCCTGTGCACATAAAGTTTTTTCATCATGCCGTCAACATTATGCGTTTCTATTTTACAGATATTGTGGGCAACGTCGTAGACGGTTGAAAGCTTAAGTTTTTCCCGCGGCGTTTTCAAAACGGATTCAAAAGTCTCACGTACGAGATGGGTGATAATCTGCCTGTTTGCAAATGCGTAGTTTGCCGCCGCACACATGGCCCTGAAATACCTCTTGCCTTCAGGTGAACTTACCGGCGCGCAGGCAAGCTGGCGGTCAGGGAGCCTGATTCCGTACTTTTGCGATGTTTTACCGAACCTGTCGAGATAGTCGTCGCAAACCTGGTATCCCAGTCCCCTGCTGCCCGAATGAAGCATAACGGTGACCTGTCCCCTGAATATTCCGAAATCCCGCGCTGTTTCTTCATCGTATATATCGACAACGCGCTGTATTTCAAGAAAATGGTTGCCGGAACCCAGCGTGCCCAGTTGGGGAATGCCCCTTTCGTAAGCCCTGTTGCCGAGTGCGTCGGGGTCGGCATCTTTCATGCATCCGTTTTCTTCGGTGTTTTCTATATCGTTTTCGCTGCCGAACCCGTTATTTACGGCCCATGATGAACCGTCTTTCAATACTTTTTCCAGTTCCTTTTTTTTAAGTTTGAGCACTCCGGCGGATCCCACGCCCGAAGGGATGTTGTTAAATAAGGAGTTTATGAGAAGTTCAAGGTTGGCTTCAAGGTCTGGGATTGTCAAATCGCTCCGAAGAAGCCTGACGCCGCAGTTGATGTCGTACCCCACGAACCCTGGCGATATTACTCCTGATTCTGGGTCAAAGGCGCCCACGCCTCCTATGGGAGCTCCGTAACCCCAATGTACGTCAGGCATGGCGAGGGAATATTTTATGATGCCTCTCAAACTTGCCACGTTGATTAACTGGGAAGGAGCGTTATCGGAAATTGCTTTTTCCAGAAGTTTTTCGGAAGCATATATTACGGCTGGAACGCGCATTTCCCCCGTTCTGGGAATTATCCACCTGTAATCTCCTGCCTTTTCAACATTTTTCAGGACATCTGCCATTGCCTATCAACTCCCATCCAGCTTTTATGACCTTCTTGCTCTTTTCGGACATTTTCCTGTCTGACATTATTGCTGCAACTCCTGCATAAAGGGAACTTATGTTGAATTTCAGGAAATGCCTGTTTATGATGTTTCCCACGGCGCCGGCCAATATCATGTTTGCATTCTTGATGTCTCCGAGTTGTTCGGCAATTTCGGTGGCAGGTATTTTGTAAGAGGTGAAATTTTTGTTCTGAAAGTTTTTTATCAGGGAAGAATTTATCAGAATGTGAGCGTTTTTTTTCAGATATGAAATAAGCATTTTACATGACTTTTCGTTCATGAAAATCCCTATGTCAAGTTCGGAACTGATAGGCGAAAAAATACCTTTGCTTGAAGAAATTACAATGGTGCAGTAAACGTATCCACCACGCATTTCAGCTCCGTAGGAAGGGAGGCAGGATACCTCGAGTTTCTGTTTTATCGCGGCGGATGCTATTATCTTTCCCATTGTTAGCACGCCCTGGCCTCCGCTGCCTCCTATGATAAAGGATACCCTGTTTTTTGCGTTTTTATCCTTCACTGATATTTTCTTCATATACATCCCGTTTTAAGCCCACCATGCTTTTGGCTTGGCTTCTTTTATCAGTACATCTTTCAATAATTTTATCGCTTTTTTCAGTCCTTCGTCAGGACTCATGAGACTGTCTTCATGTTCTATGCTTACCGCTCCGTCATACCCGATAAGCCTTAATGTCGAAATAAAGTCATTCCAGAAATCATATCCGTGTCCGTATCCGACGCTTCTGAATATCCATGAGCGGTTAATCTCGTCAAGGTATGTTTTTGTATCAAGAACTCCGTTGACTGCAGTATTGTAAATATCTATCTTGGTATCTTTTGCATGGACATGGTAAACGGCGCCTTTCAGTTTTTTCAACGCAGCCAGGGGGTCTATTCCCTGCCAGAATAGGTGGCTCGGGTCAAAATTTGCGCCTATCTCTGTTCCTGCGGCATCCCTCAGTTTCAAAAGCGTTTCAGGGTTATATACGACAAATCCGGGGTGCATCTCAAGTCCTATCTCCCTGACCTTATGCTGCCTGGCGAATTTCGCCTCTTCTTTCCAGAAAGGAATCACTTTCCTTTCCCACTGCCATTTAAGGATATTTGAAAAATCTTCGGGCCACGGGCAAGTAACCCAGTTTGGATATTTTGCCCCGGGATTGTCTCCCGGACATCCGGAAAATGTTATGATTCTTTCTATCCCGAGTTTTTCAGCCAGCAGAATGGTATTTCTCTGTGCCTTCCTGTGCGGACCGGATATTTTTGCATCAGGGTGAAGCGGGTTGCCGTGGCATGACAGGGCAGATATCTCGAGACCTCTTTTCTCGACGGCCTTTCGGAATTCATCCAGCCCTGATTTTCCCTTGAGGAGTCTCTCCGTGTCGCAGTGGGAGTTCCCGGGGTAATTGCCTGTTCCTATTTCTACTGTTTCCAGTCCGAGTTCAAGAGCTTTATCAAGGGCCGCCTCAAAATTCTTATCTCCGAACAACACCAAAAACACGCCTAATTTCATGGTATCCTCCCGTATTTTCCCCTTAAAACCGGAGAGGGGATAAGACATTGATTTGTGAAAGGTAGAAAAAAGTGGAGGATAAGGGATTTGAACCCTTGACACCCAGACTGCCAGCCTGGTGCTCTCCCAGCTGAGCTAATCCCCCGTTTTATTCATGAGAATCATATCTGAGCCGGCTTATATTGTAACATTATGATAACATGCCTGTTTTTTATTGTCAAACAATCTGTCCTGCGATTTTTTTGCATCCGGTTTAAAGCAGGTTTTGTAACGGATATGGCTCAAAAAAATTGACATTTAATGCCTGTAATGGTACTGTAAAATCTGATATGTTGCACGTTTAGAGAGGCACAGGAAAAAAATAAATGAAATAATAGGAGATTA
>DAOQVZ010000138.1:0-6551 GCA_035341815.1 bacterium | reverse complement strand
AGGAATACCGCCGTTCGGCTTCACCCACAGAGGAATATCCGAGAGTTTTTTTATCCTGCTTACGACTCTTTTCATCTCGCCGCTTTTCAAGCCGCAGTTAATGCCAAGAATACCCGTTTTTTCCGACCACTTGAGCAGGTCTTCTATTCTCTGTCCCATGAGCGTCCTGTTTTCCCCTCCCTGAGAAAGGGCGAAGGAAGGCAGAACAAATAAGCCGGTTTTTTCCCTGATAATATCATATGCCACGTTCATTTCCACGATATCCTGGAAAGTCTCGAGAAGTATAAAGTCAACACCCGCTTCCTCAAGCAATGAAGCCTGCCAGGAGAAAACATCTTCAGCTTCATTTATTTCAAGGTTCCCGTAAGGCGCAAGCAGTTCTCCGGTTGGCCCGATATCTCCGGCAACCAGGACTCCCTTATACTTTTCCCTTGCCGCCAGGGCAATTTCCACACCTGCCATGTTTATGCTCTCCATCTGTTCGGCAAGCTTTTTGCGCGACAGGCGCTTTTCATTTGCTCCGAAAGTGTTTGTAAGTATCACGGACGCACCTGCTTCCATGTATCCATCGTGCACGGAAGCAACAATTCCCGGAGCATCGATATTCGCAAATTCCGGGGTAATTCCCGAATACCCCAGAATCTCAAGATAAGTTCCCATGCTTCCGTCGGTGATAATAATTTCTTTCCCCTGCAGAAATTGTTCTATGTTCATTTTTCAAGGCTCCTGAACAATGGAAATTTTCCCCAATCCGAAAGGCACATTGGAGTATGCATCCGTTTCAAAATCTTCAAAAGAACCAGGACCCACTATTACAGGTTCTATTTCCTTCTGGTGGAAAGGCCCCAATGCGTTTCTCAGTGTTCCTGCACATTCCAAAGACAGAATGTTTTTGCCTTTTTTTAAAAGCCCGGTTATATCAAGCCTGTAAGGAGGAAGAAAAATCTGTCCTCCGCTTTTTCCGTTTACTCTGACCCCTGCGGCCGTACACCTGAATTCGTCAAACTGCAATATATGGCGCTTTTTTAAATCATCTACATGCACCTCTTTTTCAGCAAACAACAAGCCCGTGTAAAAAGGAAAACCCTGTATGTTGATATCGCTGTCTCCGGTAACCTCTTTGGGAGGAGCAATTTTCAGATTGCCGTGAAAATACCCGTCCTTTTCTTTTGCCACTTTCCCTGCCTCCACGGAGAAATTGCCCGCAATATATATATTTTCAAGTTCCGTTCCGCCCTCCTTGAAAATCAGTGTTCCTTTCTTCCTGGGAGGAACAAAAACCGTTTCCAGCAAAACTGAATTCCTGCCGGCCGATATAAACCCGTCCGGTATATCCAGGACATTGAAACACTTGTCTATCCAGTTTGCGGAACTCTTCTGATTGAGAGGATTCCCGTTTATGCTGATGTTATATCTTTCCGCACTTTCAACTATAAGCTTGAGATTATCAGGGCGCCAGCTCTTTTTCACATCGAACTCAAAGAGCACGCATATCTTCTGTTTGTTAAAAACATCCTCCATGGATTTCTGCGCCTTTATCGCAGGCATTTTTTTCGACCACCTGTCTTCAAAACACTTCTTGAGACTGCACACGTCGAGCACAAGAACGTTGAAGCCTGAAAGAGCGACCTTCCAGCCGTCAAGTTTGATTTTCTTCAAGCTTGCAGGCCGCTTCTTTCCTGCCAACACGGGTTTCTCTTTCCTGTCCAGCACAACAATATGGGAACCTGCCGGAGGGAAATCCAGTTCGACGCTCATTTTGTTTTTTCCGGCATGTGAAACAGGGAGTTTTTCCAACTCTCCCGTAAATGCATCAGCCCTGAATAAACCGCCTTTTTCGTTTATCCCGGCCACCGCTGAAAACCCTTTTTCCAAAGATGTATTGGCCATGAAAATCACGGCAGACCCCTTATCTTTCAACTCCCTTGCATGCACAAATATACCGGGAATGTTTTTCCCCCTTTCGTCTCTGATTTCAACAAGCCTTCCCACATTTTTTTCGAGAAGTTCCACGAGATTTGCGCATGAATGATATAAAACGCACAGTTTTTTAAGCCCATCCAAAATTTCGCCGCAGGCCTTTTCCCCTTCGACGAGATAGGGAAACTTGTCCGAGGCATAAATAATTCCCCCCGATTTCCCGAATGAAGTCAGAAGTTCAACGGTCTTCCTGCGCAGTGTAATTGCGGGAGGAATGACGACCGCAGAGTATTCCCCCTTCCCTACCGCCAGCTTCCCCATGGATGCCCCGGCGTATTTTTCCATCAACTGCTCGCTTCCGAAATCATATTCGAACTTGTTTTCAAGAAGCAAGCGGGTAAGCTCAGACAGCTGCCCGTCCAGTTCCTCTACCATGGAATTGGATTCTGAGTTCCATCCGCTTTCCAGAAGGCGGTCGCGCCTGTTTCCCTGCTTGGAGCCGTAAACGCACCAGCCGCTCTCTATGGGGTGGACGACAAGAAGATTCGCCCTGTAACTGCCATGGCTCATGAGGAAATTTGTCCGGGAAAAATAGTCTTCAAGCCCGCGCTGGTAATCCCAGTAAGGCTGATGGTGGGAAATTGTCGGAGGATAGTCCCTTTTCCTGCAACCTCTGAGAGAATATAGGTAGAGGTGGGGGCAGAAGAAATTCACCCCGAGAACAATATTCCAGTCGCCCATCCTTTTCCTCTCGGCGAGTGAGTAATTCTGCCCGGAACATCCGTAAAGTTCCGATAGAACCCTTTCCTTGGACAGCTGGTGGGCAACCGAACTGCATTGTTTTGGTATGAGGGGGGTGTCGGATTTTCTGCCGAGGTAGTCTATCCCGGGCCAGTGCATGTATTCGTACAGGCACATGGCTTCCCCGATATTCTTTATCTGGGAACTGATATTCTCTTCGCCCATGTAATGCCCGGTTAAAACGATATGCCTTTTATCGCACCACTTATATACCTGTACGCCGAAATTTTCCAGCAGGAGGCGGTTGAGCAGCCTGTAATAATGGTACCTGACTTTTTCATACCCCTCTTTTTCTTCCACCAGGCACGGGATATTTGCCAGTATGTCGTAGCCGTATGCCTTTTCGAAAATTTTCTCGAAATCAAGAGTCCATGGCAAAACCGTGATTTTCTCGTTGCTCTTGCCCCACCTGTAAAGGTTGCCCCTGTAATAATTAGGTTCGTCGGTAAAAACCGCAGGTACAGATTCGCCGAAATTTTTCCCCAATAATTTAAAATACGGTTCGTATGTGGAAGAAATGAAATCCTTTACCGTGCCGCCGTTTATGATATCGACGTAAGTTGAACCGTTGTACCATTCCACATCGGGCCCGAAAACAATCGAGTAAGAATATCTGCCTTTGTTATTTTTTATCCTGATATATCTCATCCTGTTATTGGAGTTCCTGGTAACCATCCCGCTTGCAAAACCGCTCGAACATCTGTCTTCGTCGTAAAGGTATGCTTTGAAGCCTTTTTTCCCGGCATACCTGGCGGTTGCCTTTATACACTCCATCCAATCCTTTGAAAGATATGGAGTAATCAAGCCCATTCTTGCGTGCATGAACCCGCCTCCGAATCCGCCTTTCTGCATCATGTCAACCTGGAAAAGCAGCTCCCTGACATCCAGGCTGTCGTTCCATGACCAGAAAGGGGCGCTTCTGTACACAGCATCCGGAGTCTTGAAGCTTTTAAGAATTTTATTATCCATTAGTTTCCTTTTCTTTTGTCAATCCCTTTACGAAACAATAACATGCATTTCCGATTGTTCTCACATTGTAGCCGCCTTCAAGAACAGCAAACATTTTTGTCCGGAGGGCAGCGATTTCTTTTCCCATCGCATAATAGTGCTTGTCTTCGAGGGGCAGCTCCAGAAGAGGGTCGCTGCAGTGCGTGTCAAAACCGGCTGAAATTGCAAGGATATCCGGAGAAAAATCCTGTATGACAGACAGGGCACTCCTGAACTTATCGATATATGTGGCGGCTGAGCTTCCCGAGTAAACAGGAAAATTATGGCAGTTGGCAAAGGAGACGCTTCCCGTTCCGGGGAAAACGGGGAACTGGTGCAGAGAAACATATATTACATTATCCACTTCCCTGAAAATCTCCTCGGTACCGTTTCCGTGATGACCGTCTATATCCAGAATTGCAGTTCTCAATCCTTTATCCAGGGCCATCTTGCTGACTGCAACCGCTATATTGTTGAAATAGCAAAAACCGCCTGCGCTATTCCTGCCCGCATGGTGGCCGGGCGGCCTGGAAAGTGAAAAAGCTAATCCGCCTTCCATTGCGAGGCGGCATGCTTCCACAGCCGCGCCGCAAGAAAGCAGGGCATAACCGTATATTCCCATTATATTGGGAGTGTCAGGGTCATATGGAAGCAGGTTATTCATAACCCTTTCAACATGTTCTTCAGAATGAACAAGAAGCAGGTCTTCCCTGGTGCATGGCTCGGGAACAGTAAACATGCCTGCTCTTTTTTTTTCCAGGAAGTCTGCGATGGCCTTCAGCCTTTCAGGGGATTCAGGATGGCCTGTTTCCTTGTATTCGAGAAATTTTGCGGAATAGACTAAATTAATAGGCATGCTAAACTTTTTCATTCAAAGAGTCCAAAAGGCTCTTCATATTGGAAAACCTCTCTTCTTTGTCAGGATGAGTTGCTTTTCTGACTATTCTCAGTATGTTTTCAGAAAACTCAAATCCCAGTTCACGGTATATGTTCTCAATCGTTTTCCCGAAAGCGTAAATATCAGTTCTTATGTCGGAGAGAGAACCTTTGAGCCTTTCAGGGGCAAGGTATCCTTCGGTACCGGCCTTTACATCTTCTTCCCGCCTGAAAAAGCTTCTCTGGCTGGCAAGTCCGAAATCGGTAAATTTTATCCTTTCAAGGGAATACGAAATTAATATGTTGGAAGGATTGACATCTTTATGTATTATACCGTTCTCATGCACGTAAGCCAGCCCTCTGCCCGCCTTTTTTATGATTTCCACAATGTTTACAGGGTCAAAAAGACGCCTCTTGGTTTTAATGGCTGTCATAAGGTCGGCATCGAGATATTCCATCAATATGAACATGTTCCTGTCCTGCTTCACAATGTCGTAGACCCTGATGATATTGGGATGCATAAGCTGCATGGAAATTCTCGCTTCACGTGCAAACCTTCCTATCTGCTTGCGGTCGAGCCTCCTTGGATGGAGAACTTTCACGGCTATTATGGTGTCATACTTCGGGATGGGAAATATACTCCTTGCTTTATAGACAGATGAGAAACCTCCCGCTCCTACCATCTCTTCAAGCAGGTATCCCTCTATTTCATAACCTCTGCGTATCTTTGTAATCATTCCTGTTATTTCCAATAAACGGCAACCTTTTACAGCACTACATTATTGTAGATAAGAATAAGGTTTTTTATTATAACACAATTTACCTCTAAAGTCCATTAAAAGTGCAATCACAGGAATTCCGACATAAGTACATGATAAATTGTTTAAGAGGAAGGCAATCAGGACACTTTTGCGAAAAAAGATTGCTCTTCTAAATTTTATCGGGTAAAATGTTGGCATGAGGATAGACTTAACAAGCATAACCAATGCAAAACTCCTTATAGATAACAGAACCGTTGAAGGCAGGATAATCGAAATAGACAGGCTGGGAAAGATTTTTTTTGAACTCAGGGAAGGAAATCTGACTTCCGCCATGGAAATAGGGAAAAAAGTAAACATTGTTTTTGACATATCAGGCAAGAGTCATTTTATAGCAGGCAAGATGTTTTTCCAGCCTCCTCAAAAAATAATAATAACCCCGGAAACCGATGTCCAGGAAGAAAAAAGGGGCAATCCCAGGATGTCGGCTCCTTCTCTTCCAGCAACTGTCACATCCCAACACAGATTTTTTCATCACGATGAAATAAAAGTGCTTATAACCGACATGAGCATGAAGGGAGCCCGGATAGAATCAACCAAGCCAATGAAGGAACAGGTTTTATATAACCTTGCAACCCATTTCCCTTACCACCACCAGCAACTGCCCTTCTCCAGTTCCTTCCATATCAAAAACTGCAGGAGCATACACAATGTTATCAGTTACGGTATCCTTTTTTTTGATATGGATATCGAATCCGAGCAAAACCTGAAAAAATATCTTTTCGGCGATAACATGAAAATGAATTTCAGATGAGCCGCCACCTGCGCGGAACCTTCTCAGACAGCGAAAACATTTTCGGGATTTTCTTTAAGCAATTTCCGAAACAATCTTCTTCAGGTAAACAACTTCCTTTTTCAATATTTCGGTCATCATACTGGCGTTGTCAGTACTGTAGAAAGGCATGAAAACAAATGTTCCTGAAAAATCCGCTTTATTGAGAGCCGTCACAAGATTTTCCCAGTTGGTGATGCCCTCGTAAAAAGGTGCAATGACTGTCTGCCAGCCTTTACCCGGCGTATCTGCCTTTGACAAATCCATGGTAAAAGACACATCTTTAACTCCCACAGCCCTGATATATCTCCCCAGCAGGCCCGCGCAGTACTGCCATGATTCATATCCTTCATGATACTGGTTTCCGGGGTCTATCT
>DAOQVZ010000137.1:0-6613 GCA_035341815.1 bacterium | reverse complement strand
GGGATGCATAAACGCCGACCCGCTTACATGTTCAACGGGGATTGAGGGCGTTTATGCGGGGGGTGACTGCGTGACGGGGCCTGCGGATGTAATAAAGGCCATTGCCATGGGAAAAAGAGCGGCCGTCTTCATTGACATTTTCCTGGCAGGCAAAGAGGCCTTCCTTGAATACCCGCCCCTTGAAACCGAGGCGGACAAGGAATCCGTACTGCTTCTTCACGGCAAGGAACCCAGGCAATGGAGGCCGAAAATAGAGAACAGGCCCCCGTCTGAAAGGGCCATGGATTTTGACGGTTACGCCCCTGTATTGACAAGGGAACAGGCGGTCAGGGAAGCTTCCCGGTGTTTCGCATGCGGCTGCGGCGCAGGATGCGAAAAATGCGTAACGATATGCAAGATGTTTGCCAACAAGCTTGATGAAAACGGAAGGATTGTCATTGACGAAGAAAAATGTGTTGCCTGCGGAATGTGCGTTCAGATGTGTCCCAACAAGACACTTGAGATGGTAAAGACTGAAGAAAAACCAATCTGAAAAACAGTCTTCTGCCAACAGGCAGAATTTCGGGCAATTGTTACCAAGGAGATGAAACTGTGAAAGAAAAAATTAAAGTGGCCATTGTGGGTTCAAAATTTGCGGCGGATTTCCACGCGGACAGTTACAGGCGCAACAGCAAAGTGGACATAGTTGCCGTTGCCGCAATCGACAACCTCAAGGAGTTCTCTTCCAGGTGGAACATTCCGAGGACCTACGAGAAATATGAAGAAATGCTTGAAAAGGAAGATGTGGACCTCGTATCTGTATGCGTACCTAATTTCCTTCACTATCCTGTGGTAATGGCGGCTGCCGCGGCAGGGAAAAACATCCTCTGCGAGAAGCCTCTGGCAACAAATCCCCAGGATGCACGCAAGATGGTGGAGACATGCCGCAAAAAGGGAGTGAAGCTTTTCTATGCGGAAGACTGGACATTTGCGCCCGCATTGCGCAGGGCGACAGAAGTTGTGCATGAGGGAGGCATCGGGCAAACCCTGTATGTAAAGGCAAAGGAATGCCATAACGGGACCCACAGCCCTTTTGCCCAGAAGAAAGAGACATGCGGGGGAGGAAGCCTTATACACCTGGCAATACATCCGATAGGATGGATATTGCAGTTTCTCGGACAGCAGGGCAAGAACAAGGTGGTGGAGGTTTTTGCCATGTGCACGGGAGGAGGCAAGGATAATTTTGTGCATAAAAACAACGGCGGGGAAGATTTCGGAATGGGCATGATGAAATTTGCAGACGGAAAGAGGGCTTTCGTGGAAGGCAATTACATTACAGTGGGAGGCATGAACGATATAGTTGAAATATATGGGACCACGGGCAATGTAAAGATTGACCTTACATTCGGCTCGCCGGTGAAAGTATACAGCCGCAACGGTTATTCCTACTGCATAGAGAAAGCCGATACTACGCAGGGCTGGACCTGGCCTGCCGTGGACGAGTTTCATAATCTCGGGTATGTGCAGGAGCTGGCCTACGCGGTGGATTGTGTTGCCAAAGACGAAAAACTTATCTACGGGTGCAGTCCGGAACTGGGACTTGCATGCGTTGAGATTATTGCGGCAATGTATGAGTCAAACGAGAAAGGAACTGTTGTAAGGGGAGAATGGGGATAAACGAAAAGGGGAAAAGAAGAAATGGACAAAACAGAAAGAAAACTGAGGGAAATGTTTTCCCTTGAAGGGAAAACGGCGGTAATCACGGGTGCAGGAGGGGTTATCTTCGGGACTATTGCAAGAGGCATGGCGGAACTTGGCGTAAATGTGGCCGCACTCGACCTCCGGCTCGAGGAAGCAGAAAAGACTGCAAAAGACGTGAGGAAAACAGGAGCGGAATCCCTGGCAGTTGCAGTGGATGTGCTTAACCATGAAAGTGTCAAGAAGGCATACGGGGCGGTTGTGGACAAGTTTGGAAGGGTGGACATTCTTATCAACGGGGCGGGAGGAAACCATCCCAAGGCCCTTACCAATAAAGAGGCAGGCGTCTATTTCCACAACCTTTCGCCTGAAGGCATAAAATTCGTGTTTGACCTGAACATACTGGGGACTGTCCTGCCTTCGCTGGTCTTCGTCCAGAAAATGATAGAGCAGAAAGAAGGAGTGATTATAAACACATCCTCCATGAGCGCAGACACGCCGCTTTCAAGAACCGTGGCATATTCCGCGGCAAAAGCGGCCGTAAGCAATTTCACCCGCTGGCTTGCCGCCGACCTGGCAATGAACCATTCGCCTTTAATACGCGTAAACGAAATCAGGCCGGGTTTCTTTCCGACTCTCCAGAATGCCGATTTAATAAGCAAGACACCGGGAATACTCAGGGAGAGCCGGGGTGCGGATATCCTTGGAGGGACTCCCATGGGCAGGTACGGGAAGCCCGAGGAGATACTTGGGGGAATAGTCTACCTGTGCTCTCCTTCCGCTTCCTTTACCACGGGCAGCAGCCTTGCCATTGATGGCGGATTTGGTTCTTTCAGCGGAGTTTAGAGGCAAAAACAAATGGGGGTGGCAAACATGAAATTCAAGGTAGTGATAGCAGATGACCGTTATTATCCCGATTACGAGGTGGAAAAAAAGATTCTCGAGCCTGCCGGTGCTGAAATTGCAACGGTTCGCAGCAATCTTGAATCGGAAATAATGAATGCTTGCAGGGATGCCGACGGGATAATTGCAAACCTGCCTCCGATAACTGCGGGAATCATAAAGAACCTTGAGAGGTGCCGGGTCATTTCGCGGTACGGAGTCGGATATGATAACGTGGATATTGATGCAGCTACAGCAAAGGGAATCTGGGTGGCCAATGTTCCGGATTACTGTGGAGAGGATGTTTCCGACCAGGCAATGGGGCTTTTTTTATCCTGCGTGCGCAAAGTCGCCCAGAGGGACAGGCAGGTAAGGGCGGGCACCTGGGATGTGAAGGCGACGTCCCCGGAATACAGGATTAAGGGCAAAACCTTTGTGTTTTTCGGCTACGGGATGATTGCAAGGTTTGTCCACCGCAAGCTTAAAGGATTTGAACCCGGCAGAGTTCTTGTGTACGACCCTTATATCGATGCTTCTGTTATCTCTGCAGGAGGGGGAGAAAAAGTCGACATGGAAACCGCTTTGCGCGAAGGCGATTATTTTTCCGTGCATATGCCGGTAACCGAGAAAACGAAAAAAATGTTCAACGAGGTTCTTTTCAGCAAAATGAAACCTACGGCGATATTTATCAATACCTCGAGGGGCGCAATTGTGGATGAAAAAGCGCTTTACAGGGCTTTGAAAGAAGGGTGGATAGACAGCGCGGGCCTGGATGTTTTCGAGCAGGAGCCTGTCAACAGGGACAACCCCTTGCTCTCTCTTGAAAACATAACCCTTTCCGGGCATGTGGGTTTTTATACGGAAGAATCTATCGTTGAGCTGAAAACCAAGGCGGCCCAAAACGTGAAAGAGGTCCTGCTTGGCGGCAAGCCTCTTTACCCTGTAAACAAAGTATAGAAGAACAAATTCAATGGAGGAGATATGGACACGGATATTCTCAGGAAAATAGAGGAAACGGGTGTAGTTCCGGTAGTGAAGATTGACAGGGCGGAAGACGCAGTGCCTCTTGCCAGGGCGCTCGAAAAAGGCGGACTGCCTCTTGCGGAGATAACTTTCCGGACGGATGCCGCGGAAGAGTCAATCCGCCGCATATCCAAAGAAGTTCCCGGGGTCCTTGTGGGCGCCGGAACCGTTTTGACCATAGAGCAGGTGGACAGGGCCTTGGGGGCGGGAGCGGCTTTTATCGTGTCTCCCGGTATCAACCCTGAGGTTGTAAAACACTGCCAGAAGAAAAACGTGCCGGTTTTCCCCGGAGTAGCTACGCCCTCGGACATAGAGGTTGCGCTCGGACTTGGCCTCAAGGTCCTGAAATTTTTTCCTGCCGAGGCGCTCGGAGGACTTGAAACCCTGAAAGCACTGAGCGGCCCTTACGGGCAGGTCCGTTTCATGCCCCTGGGAGGAGTTAACCCCGAGAATATGAACAAGTACCTCGGGTTTCCCAAGGTGGCGGCCGTAGGAGGCACCTGGCTTGCGAAAGACGATGTTGTGAAAGCAGGGGATTTTGAAAAGATAACTTCGCTTGCGGCAGAGGCTGTCAGCAACATGCTTGGCTTCGAGTTCGCCCATGTGGGCATCAATACCTCTGATGCCGATGCTTCTCTTAAATCAACAAAGCTTTTCTGTTCCATCTTCAATTTTGCCCTGAAGGAAGGCAATAGTTCCAATTTTGCAGGCAAGGGGATAGAAATAAACAAGAGCATGGGACTTGGTAAAAACGGCCATATAGGGATAGCGACAAATTCCATCGCCAGGGCGGTTGCATGGCTTGAAAGGGCAGGTATTGCGGTGGACCATTCAACTTCAAAAAAAGATGCCAAGGGAGCCCTTGTTGCCGTTTATCTTAAAGATGAGATAGCGGGATTTGCCGTCCATTTGCTGCAGAAGAAATAATTTCGTTATTACTATAATTTTGACGGCGAATCAGTAGAGAATAAAAAAAGCAGCGCAGAGAAAAAAATTTCCCCTGCGCTGCTTTATGCTTATTTTACCATGAGAGCCAGAAGAGCCTTCTTTGAAAAAATGGCGTTTCGGGCTTCTTCCCTTATGACCGAGCGGACCCCGTCCATGACGGCGTCGGTGGCACACACGTTGCGGTGTGCAGGTCCTGAATGGCTGTAAAGCACATCCGGCTTGGCGGCATCAAGAACTTCGTCTGTCACTGTCCACTTTGGAATTTCGACTTCTTTTTCCTCGGGAGACTGTTCTCCCGCCAGCATGCTCCTTATGAGGGTGCTTGCCTGTACGAAATCAGCGTCTTTAACGGCTTTCTTAAGGTCTTCGCATATTTCGAGGCGCGTCCCGTTTTTTTCGGCCAGCTTTTTCCCCTCTGCAAGGATATCCTTGTTGACAGTTCTCGAGTAGGAAGGAGGGATGGCAAGGGTAAGGTTGATTCCCAGTACCGGGCATACCCTTATGAAAGAATGGAGTATGCCTCTTGCCATTCCGGTGTATACGAGGTTGAGTCCTTCCAGCCTGCCTTTTGCCTGTTTTATGCACATCAGCTCGCCTATGACGTGAGTCGTGTGGTCGAGAGGAGTGCAGGCATTGAGTACGGGGCAGTTAAGATTTGCGGCAAAAGTATCCATGTCTTCCTGTTTCCACAACCTGCCTGCAAAAACGTCAATGAACTGGTCCATCGCCTTTGCCGTATCGGAAGCGCTTTCTCCCCGTCCCATCTGGGTCTCTTTCACGGGCAGGTATATGTTATGTCCCCCCAGCTGGGCCATTGCCGATTCAAACCCCATGCGGGTGCGGGTCGATTCGTACACGAAAAGCAACGCCTGGACCCTTCCCTTCAGAAGGTCTGCATAGGTCATGTCGTAACGGTTTTCCCTGAACCACTCTCCGAGAGATATGACTTCTTCAAGTTCTTCCCTGTTAAGCAGGCCTATGTGGGCAAGCTTGCGCCCCCTTATCCTGTCGGAAAGCTGGGGAGCCTTATTGTTTTTGTTCATTAAATTTCTCCTATGTTATTTTTTCACTGCAGGCGCCGGATTGATTTTCTCCGCCGAATCGCAGTTAAGGTAAAGAACAGTGGAACGATGCTGTCTCAGAAGAGAAGCCGGCAAAAGAGGTGTAACAGGTCCTTCAAGGGCTTTCTGAACGGCATCTGCTTTCTGATTGCCCGGTACGAGAGTAAGAATCTTATCTGCTTCAAGTATGGCCGCACAACTCATGGTAAGAGCTTTTCTGGGGACGTCGGCCAGAGTTGCATACCTTGCTGCAGGGTCGGGATGGTTCTTGTAATCATCAAACTGCTGTTTTACGGATACGTCGTCTATCTCGATGGGAAGAACCCACCTGGAAGAATAAATATCGGTACCGGGTTCGTTGAAAGCTATGTGTCCGTTGACACCTATGCCTATGAAAGCCATGTAGATGCCGCCTGCTTTTCTTACTTTCTCAACGGCTTTTTGAATCTTGTCGCCGTAAGAAGCTGCTATTTCCTGAGGAGTTCCGGACATGGCTTTGATAAAGTTTACATTTGTATCAGGAATTCCCACTTTTTCAAAAATGTTCTTCCGCAGGTATACTTCGAAAGTGTTTGGATGGTTTCTCGCAAGGTCAAGGTATTCGTCCAGATGGAATGCCGTAATCTTCTTCCAGTCAATATCTTCTTCCTTTGAAAGATGCGCCAGGAAAGTATCCTGGGACGGCGCCGCGGCAAAAACGCACAGTACCTCTTTCTTCTTTTCCACAGTGTATTTCTTAAGGATTCCTGCTGCCTTTTTGGCTGCAGCCGCACCCATAAGGTCGGCGTTTTCATAAACTTTTACTTTCAATCCGTATTCCATGCAGTTTCCTTTGCAACAACATTTTTTTTCCATTCTTTCTCCTTTACCCTTTATCCTGAGCTCTGCTTTGATTGACTTTCATGCGAAGGGCGCTGATTTTGTTTTACTTTTTTCCCTCCTGATACACTTTCAAGGTGAGGGGTTCATGATTTTGTTTTTCAGTTTCTTTACCCCGTTTACCCCGGGCTTGTCCGGGGCTT
>DAOQVZ010000136.1:0-6620 GCA_035341815.1 bacterium | reverse complement strand
ACCTCGTGGTGTGAATATTCCACGTCAATACCCATCTCTTCGAGAGTCAGAATGGTCTGCCTTCTCACATCGTTGCCGGCATCGAGTGTCGTGATATCGAAATAACCTCCCTCATCAAGGGTCTGCGTGGATTTTTCATCCTTGAATATGAAGAACTCAAGTTCAGGACCCACGTAATACGTGTAACCCAGTTTTTTGAGCTTAGCAAGCTGTTTCTTTAATATATAGCGTGAATCTCCCTCGTAGGGTGTCCTGTCCGGATTCAAAACATCGCACAGCATGCCTGCAACGGCATTGTCCTGAGGCCTGTAAGGCAGAACCATGAACGTTGAAGGGTCGGCAAGGGCCACCATGTCGGATTCGTCTATCCTTGCAAACCCCTTTATAGAAGAACCGTCAAAGCCCATCCCGTCCACAAGGGCGTGCTCCAGTTCGTCTATGGTTATGGTAAAACCTTTCATCTGGCCGGTGATATCTGCAAACCAGAGCCTTATGAACTTCACTTTCTTTTCAGCTGCAATTTTAAGCACATCTTCCTTCTTCATCCCCGAGTTATTCATCGTATCCTCCTTGCCTGCAGTTCAAACAGGTAAATTGTTTTACTTATTCATATACCTACCGTAAACAAAAAAAGCCCGGTCAAGCGCATCCAGCGCTTTCCGGGCATGTACATATGATGCTTTGGGATAATCAGTTAGCATATAAAATTATAACCCATATTTTCAAAATGTCAATAGATAAAAAAATTTTTCACTGCCGGGTGCTGTCTGCTATAATATAAGGCGAAAATCAACAGGAAAAAAGGAAACAAAATGAAAAGCAAGGTATTTTTTCTTCCGGCATGCCGGTTTGAAGAATTTGACAGAGCCATTTTACGCACAGGAATCTTCAACCCTTTCAAAAAAGGAGACAGGGTAGCCCTTAAGCTCCATTTCGGCAGCATGGGACACAACAACACAATCCCAGCGGATTACATGTCAGGCATAATAAGCGTACTCATACAAAAGGGATGCTTTCCCTTTCTCACAGACACAAACGTGCTCTACCGGGATGACCGGGCAGAAACGGCTACGCACCTCGAAGTCGCATCAAAAAACGGTTACGACAGGCTGGGAGTGCCCATTGTCATAGCGGGCGGAGACAGGGGAGACGATTACGTGTCCATCAAGGAAGAAAGCAGGTATTACGAAGAGTTCTTCATGGCAAGAGAATACACCGAGATTGAAGGCATGATTGCGCTGACACACTTCAAGGGACACGGCCTTGCCTGCATCGGAGGGACCATAAAAAATCTTGCGATGGGTTGCGCATCAAGGAAAGGAAAGTTTGCAATGCACGCAAGCATAACGCCAGACATAAAAAAGAAGAAATGCATCGGATGCGGGCTATGTGGAAAAAACTGCCCCGCGCAGGCAATATCCATAGTAAACGAAATTGCCGTAATAGACCCGGCAAAGTGTATAGGCTGCGCACAGTGCGTCCACACCTGCCCCCAGTCAGCTATAGGAATCCCCTGGTCGAGCGTCACCCCACGGGAATTCCAGGAAAAGCTTGCCGAATACGCAAACTGCGCAAGAGGACTTTTCGGGAACAGTTTCTTTGCAGTAAACTTCATGGTCAACATAACACCCCTGTGCGACTGCGAGCCAGATCCCGGTAAGAAAATTGCGCCGGACATAGGGGTACTCTTTTCCCGCGACCCGGTGGCTATAGACAGGGCATGCGTAGATATGGTAACGGCATCACAGGGGCCTGACATCCCCGCGGGTGAAGAAAAATTCTCCCGCACAAGGCCGGGCAACCATCCTCATTTCCAGCTTGACCACGCTGAGAAGATAGGTCTTGGCACAAGAGATTACGAAATTATCAGCCTTTAACACCCTTTGTAGCGGTGCTCCTCACGGGACAAGCCATTTGTGGCACTTCATAAAACCGTCGCATAAATGCGACCGCTACAATCTGACGGAGGTCGGTCCTTGGCGTTCTTTGCGGAGGACGGTCCTCCGTCTGTTTAAGTCAGTCTTTCGTAGCGGGTGCGATTTATCGCACTTCTTTTCAGTGTCTTTTGTAATGGTGCCCCTGACGGGATAAATCGCACTTCTCCCTCACTGTCATCCTGAAAATCCTTTGTTCAGGATCTCAGACGGAGACCCTGAGCAAAAACATCTCAGGGTGACAAAAGAAGGAGTTCTTTTTGTAACCATTTTTCCCGTGAGTGACGCCTTCTGAAATGCGCAACCACAATGAAAAAAAATTTAAAGCTGAACAGACGCCTCAAAATACTCATTGCCCCCGCATCTTTCAAGGGAAGCATGTCCAACATGAAGGCCTCGGCCGTCATGAAAAAAGCGGCCATGACAGTCTTTCCCGAAGCAAAAATTACGGAATTCCCCCTCGCCGACGGTGGAGAAGGCACACTAAACGTTATCAGGAAAATCACGGGGGCAACAATAAAATACTCCGTGGTAAAAGACCCTCTCATGAGAAAAAGAAGGGCGGCATGGCTGAAAAAAAGAGATACTGCATTCATAGAAATGGCCCAGGCCGCTGGCCTGATATTGCTAAAGGACAGGGAAAAAAATCCCATGGAAACAACCACTTACGGCGTGGGAGAACTCCTTGGAAAGGCCGCCCTTTCAGGCGCCCGGCAAATATTTTTAGGAGTCGGGGGAAGCGCTACGACCGATGCAGGCATAGGCGCACTGACGGCCCTCGGAGTAAAATTTCACGGGGAAAACGGCAGTCTTATTTACCCCGGGGCAGGAAAAGACCTGTCTGCTATATTCAGCATAGATTCCTCCTCACTGCTGCCTGAAATACTCAAGTGCCGGATAAATGTGCTTTCCGATGTGCAAAACCCCCTCGTCGGGAAAAAAGGAGCGGCCTTTGTTTACGGGCCGCAAAAGGGAGCCGAAGCCAGAACCGTAGAAATTCTTGACCAGGGACTGCGCAACTGCGCCCGCAAAATGGAAACCGTTTCCGGCAGGCATCTTTCTTCAATGCCGGGAGCCGGAGCTGCCGGGGGCATTATAGCAGGACTTGCTTCATTCCTTAATGTAAAGGTTCTTTCCGGTATAGACACCATAATGGAAATGGGAATGTTCGAAAAACGCCTCAAGGAGGCCGACATCGTACTTACCGGAGAAGGCAGGATAGACAAACAGACCTTCTGCGGTAAATCTCTCGGAAAAGTCTTCGCCCTTGCGGAAAAACACGGGGTATTGACGATAGCTTTCGCAGGAAGTATAGACGAAGCAATGTGCAAAAAAGAATTCAAAAAGGCGGTTCTCACAAGCATCCTTCCCGGCCCGATGAGCCTTCAAGAAGCCATGAAAAATGCACAAGAGAACCTTTATACTTCAACCTGCCGCATATTGAGTTCTTACATGACATACCAGTGTTCTAATTGAAAACAAACAGTTTCAAATACCCTCATTTCTTACAGCCGCAGGAAACGCTTTTTGAAGCAGGGATGCGGCAATCAACTATGTCGTTTCTGAATCCCTTTATCTCGTTTTTTTCTATAAGGACTTTCTTGACTGACTTCTCAATAAGAACGGCTGTACTCTTGCGCCCTTTACGGGTTTCAATAATCCTGTTGCCAATTATCCTGATATCATCCGCAGTGGAATCAATCTTGACGGCAACGGCGTTGTTCCGGGGCCCGTTATTCTCTATCAGGTTGCCTTCCACGGTATCGTCGCAGGGAGCCTGACTCGGATGGTGGCCAGTCTGGAAAATGATGCCGACATCGCGGTTTCCGATTATCCTGTTATTGCGGATAATATTATGGCTGTCTTCAAATCCCACCGAAACGCCAAACGTTTTATTGTCACTTATTTCGTTCTTCTCCAGGATACCCTGCTGGATACCCCAGCAGAAAAAGAACCCGTACCTGTTTTTCCTGAGAATATTGTTTCTCACGCACATCCTTAAAGAACCGCTTCCCGCATGAATAGGCATATTATTATTCTCTGCAAGACATTCTTCCACGGTTACATCGTTTGATATCTCAAACCCTATGCCATCGCCGTTATTGTTATGGCTGAATACATTCCTGATAACTGCACCGCGGCAATTCCTGAGATAAATGCCGCTCCCTGAATCGCGCTCCATACCGTCAAAGGGAATATTCCCGTCAATTTGAACATCATGAACCAGGACGTCCTCAACATCCTCCCCGCAAATAAGGGGACCCAGGCTGCTTATCTCCACAGGGCCTGCCTCAAGCCAGAAGTTTTTCCCGATGTACGGCCTGTCCAGGAAAAGCTCATATCCTTTTTTCCCAACAACACAAGCACGAACCGTTACAGCAGGAAATGATTTCGACCATTTTCCCTTGATAGTCACAACGCAGCCCGGCGTAAAATAATCAGGATGTTTTACGGAAACGAAGCGCTCATAATGGTTGACGTTTTTTATGAGTAAAGACTTCTTATAAGGTTCACGCCGGATAACAGTCATCTCCCCTTCTCCCGACAAATCAATACCTGACCTGAGCATAATGGTGTTTTTACAGCCATATATCCCTTTCTTTACCAACACCCTCGGTATATGCCTTATTGCGGCAAGGTCAATGGCCGCCTGGATTGCCTTCCCGTCGCTTCCCCTGATATCGGCATTTTTCGGACCAACCGTAATCTCTTCTATTGATGAATGTGCTTTCATCTCTTAATCACCTGTTATTCCCTTTATTGATATATGCATAATTAATGCCATCCTGTTTTTGCGAAGAACGAGATCCCTCGCCTGTCATTGCGAGGAATGTTTCTAATGACGAAGCAATCTCAACGACATCCTCGGTACAGACTCCGCAATCTCAATGACAGTCTCGGGAGAAGAGGTTGAGATTGCCACGTTGCTCCGCCCCGCAGAACGGGTCAGGCTCCTCGCAACGACAACAAACGTCGGATTGCCGCGTCGCAAACTGCGCCCCGCAGAACGGGGCAAGCTTCCTCGCAATGACATTATAAGACATTACTTAAGCAATGCTCAATAATATGTCATTACGGAAGAGATGCTGCCTTTCTTCATTATATTCCACCCTGAAAGTTTGTCAAACCTATATTAGATGTTATAATTTTATCACTTTAATTATATGTCTGCCGTAAAATAGGGATACAAAGGAGAACAATGCTGGCAAAAGTTAAGTCTCTGACAGTGTGGGGGATAGACGGCTACCCGGTGGACGTGGAGGTGGATATAAGCCACGGCCTGCCTTCAATCTCTGTAGTCGGACTTCCCGACCAGGCGGTAAAAGAAAGCAGGGACAGGATAAGGCCCGCAATAAAAAATTCCGGCTTCGACTTCCCCTCCAACAGGAAAACGGTCATAAACCTCGCCCCGGCAGATACGAAAAAGGAAGGTCCCTATTTTGACCTTCCCATAGCCGTAGGCATACTGATAGCCACGGAAAACCTGCCCGCGAATGCCGCCGAAGAATTTTCCTTTGTGGGAGAACTGGCCCTGGACGGCTCACTGCGGCCTGTCAAAGGTATCCTTCCCATGGCGATGGAACTTGCAAAAACAGCAGGAAAAAAAATTATCCTGCCGGAACAAAACGGGCCTGAAGCCTCTCTTATCAAGGGTATAGAGGCGTACCCCGTGAAGAACCTGCGGGAATGTTGCGAATTCCTGACGGGCAAGATGGAAATCCGCCCCGCAGTCTGCGACATTCAGCAGCTCTTTGCGTCAAAAGGCAGGCACAGCCTTGACTTCAAGGACGTAAAAGGACAGGCTTATGCAAAAAGAGCGATAGAGGTGGCAGTTGCGGGAGGACACAATATTCTCATGCTCGGTTCTCCCGGAGCAGGCAAGACCATGCTCGCTTCAAGAATACCCTCCATACTTCCCTCGTTAACCCTTCCGGAAGCCCTTGAAATAACAAGGATACACAGCGTTGCCGGCACCCTTGTTAAAGAAGGATTTGTAACGGAACGCCCTTACAGGAGCCCCCATCACACCATATCAAACATAGCCCTCATAGGAGGCGGAAGCATCCCAAGGCCTGGAGAGGTAAGCCTTGCACACAACGGGGTTCTTTTTCTCGACGAACTGCCGGAGTTTCACAGGGACGTGCTTGAAGTGTTGAGACAGCCGCTTGAAGACGGGAAAGTAAGTATCTCCCGCGCAAAAGGAAGGCTGACTTTCCCCAGCAGGTTTCTCCTTGTCGGTTCCATGAACCCCTGCCCCTGCGGCTGGTACGGGGACAGCGCCAGGCAGTGCCGGTGCACCCTCGGGCAGATGCTCAAGTACAGAAGGAAAATATCCGGCCCCCTGCTTGACAGGATAGATATACACGTAGACGTATCAAGCCTTCCTCCCAACCTCCTGATGAAAGAACAGGATGAAGAACCGTCAGAAAACATCAGGCAGAGGGTTGAAGCGGCAAGAGAGATACAGCAGAAACGGTTTGAAGGCACGGGAATATTTTTCAACGGCCACATGAACTCCTCCCAGTTGAAAAAACACTGCGCACTGGATGACGAATGCCGCATGCTTGTAAGGGGAGCACTGGACGCGCTTTATCTTTCGGCAAGGGCATACGACAAGATACGCAAGGTTGCAAGAACCATAGCCGACATGGAAAACTCCGAGGCCATAAAACCCCAACACCTGGC
>DAOQVZ010000135.1:0-6768 GCA_035341815.1 bacterium | reverse complement strand
TCCTCTCCTGTCCGATTCATGTCCCCACCTGCCTATTCCAATGATACTGCCCAGTGCGCTTACAGTTCCCAGCCATACTATCTGGCTTGCCGGCATGTTGCAGCTTTTCAAAAAGACTACCCATAGAGGCACGGAAGCAGTTGATACAAGGCTGTGGGAAGCACTGAAGAACCCGTACCTTTGAACAGGTTTTTTCCGCAGGACATGGAGAATTCTCATGAAAAGAGGTTTGTTGTCGTTCTTTATTGGTGTTTCCACCAGGCCCGCGAAATAGTAAGAGCCCACAAGTGCGACAAGGGCGGCCAGCATGAACATGGGGGTGAAACGTAATATTGAAGGACTTTTCCCGATATATAATCCAAGCAGTATAGGAAAAACCACGTCAACCGCGCGCAGTTTTATGCGCATGCGCGCAAGGAATACGCCGGTATCTTTCTGCAGGATACTGTCCTGTATGAGCGGCTGCCAGCTGGTATTCCCGCATGTTACGAAAAATCCGCGCAGTGCGTAAAGCAGTATTGCCAGGATTACCATCTGGGCGCCCCTTGTGTTGTATGCGGCAACAAAAGCCAGCCCGAGCAGTGGAAAGACGGCAAAAAGCCTTCCCCATGAGCAGAGGCGAGCCCTGCCTATAAAGGGAAGAAGTTTCAGTCCCAGGATTTTCACGAAAGGGAAAGATTGGTTTAATGTTGCCATGATTCCGATATGAAAAGGGGTGGCTCCAAGCGTGAGCAGGAAAAGAGAAGAGACGTTTCCGGTGATGGAAATGGAGTTGTTTATGGAATTGGTGATGGCCGCCTTGATAAGCTTATCCTGGTTGCTCTGGCGGTTATAATCGCCCATTTCTTCGACTGTTCTCGGAGGCCGTGTCAGGAAACATCTTGTCTTGTTTATGCGGTATTTGAGGTTCATGTTTCGTTGTGCTGAAAAGGTAAAATATCAGGTTTTTTACAGAAGCTTTGAAATTTTCTTAAAAGGTTACCATATTTTACAGGTTGCCGCAATCGCCTTTAAAAACGAAGGACCGTCCTTCGTCTCATTCGCATCTTGTGCAGCGGTCTCCAGGACAAGCCCGGGATAAGGAATCAGGAAATCCTCTTTTGTGATACAATAAAGAAATACAAAAAAGGGGGAATTCCGGGAATGGACAGGTATTACAGGTTTTCAAGGTATCTCAGGGAGAGGTTTGGCTGCAGGGTCCACAAGATAACCGTGGATGCCGGTTTTTCCTGTCCCAATACCGACGGAACCTTGAGCCGGCAGGGTTGTATATTCTGCAACAACTCTGCTTTCAGTCCTGTGGGGAAATTGAAAGAAATGTCTCTTGAGGAACAGATAGAAAAGGGCATTCTTTACGGGGAAAGAAGATACAATGCAAAGAAGTTTATAGTATATTTTCAGCCTAATTCCAACACCTATGGTTCCCCGGAAAAAATGAAGGAAAGCTATGACTCTGTGAAAAAATTCGGCAGAAGGATAGCGGGCATTGCCATAGGTACGCGGCCTGACTGCATAGACAGGGAAAAGATTGAGCTGATAGAAACGTATGCGCAGGATTACGAGGTATGGCTGGAATACGGTCTTCAATCTGTCCATGACAGGACACTTAAACTGATAAACCGGAACCATACTTACGGAGATTTTTTAAAGGCTGTCGAACTTACGCGCGAGAAAAAGGGTATAAAAATATGCGCCCACGTGATAATAGGACTTCCGGGTGAAAATGAGCAGGATATTATTGAGACTGCAAAAGAATGCCGCAGGCTGAAACTTGACGGTATCAAGATACATCCTTTGCATGTGGTAAAAAACACCGCCATGGAGAAGATGTTCAGGGAAGGCAGATATAGTCCATGGGAATTCAACAGGTATGTTGAGACACTTGCGCTTTTAATTACACAACTCTGCCCGGAGACGGTAATCCAGAGGCTTACCGCCGACTGCAGTGAAAGACTGCTTGTTGCCCCGGGGTGGCTGAATGATAAAGAAAGGCTTTTGAGGGCAGTAGAAGAAAAGATGGAAAAGGATAATCTTACCCAGGGCGGGACGCCATTTTTACCAGCCGCATCTTTTTAATATGTATTCGGCTTCCTCCTGGGAATTGGAGTAGCTGCGTATCATAAGCCCCTCGGGCTTAAGGTTTTCAAGCACCATCTCTATTTCGTCAGCCCGGGGATAGACAATAATGGATTTCTTCTTATCCTGTATTTTTTTATAGAGGGGAAACCACTTCTCAATTCCTTCTCCTGCAACGCGGGCTCCCGCTACCCATTGTATGGCGTTAAGTCCGGGTATTTCCAGAAGGATATCAAGGTGTTGGAGGGCTTCCGGCCCGTCAAGATGGTATATGGAATAATCAAGGTATTTTGTCTCCATGAGAAGCCCTTCAAGGAAAAATTCCCTGTACATCCGGGGCGATACAAGGCAGGAAAAATCGTTCTGAAGGGCGCACATTTTTCCAGGAGCCCATATATCTAACCATGTTATGGTGCCTCTCTGACTGTCTTTGACGATATTGAAATAATCGTCATACACCTTCTTCCATGCCGTGAAAAGGGAACGCATGGCTTTCTTTACGCCTTCAGGGTTATCAATAAGGTCCATGGACACTTTGTCCGGCCCGCCTCTTAAAACGGCAAGCGAATCAAACCCGCTGTGCAGATCCGTAACTCCCACGATATACCTGTTTTTTCCTCTTTCGGCGGCCATCCTCAGCAGTTCCATGTTTTTCTTGTAAAGAAGATTATCATCTGATATGGCAAGGTCGCCCGCTTTTTCATAATCCGGAAGAATATTCTTTTCCCAGTCTGCCCATGAAGTGCTTGCAGATTCAAGGGAAAAGTGCATCTGTGTCCCGAGAAAGCCGGAAAAAGCATCCGGTCCCAGGTTGGGCCAGAAGAAAGGAACTGCCAAACCTCCGTAATATTTGCATCGGATGTTTGCTTCAAAGAGGTCAACTATTTTTTCGGCCGGATGGCTCATGACGACGCCGGGAGTAAGCCAGCCTCTCTTATAAGGATTTGTATATCCTTCCCTGACACCATTTACCGAGACGGCTATCCTGTCCAGCACCTCGCAGTTCCAGAAAGCCTCATAATATTTTTCAAGGCTTTCAAAGTCGGGTTTGAATTCCATTTTTCTTCGCACTGTCGGTCAATTTCACGACCATTTTTTCAGCCTCTGTATGGTTTTTTCTTTGCCGAGGTGCTCTATCATCTCGAACAAACCGGGCCCTGTTGTCTTGCCGCTTAAAGCAACTCTCAAAGGATGGAAAACCTCCCCTGCCTTGTATCCTTTTTCTTCGCAGAATTTTCTAACTCCGGCTTCAAGGTTCTGAATAGTCCATTCTTCGCAACCTTCAAAAGAAGGAAGGATTGCCCCGAGTACTTCTTTCCCTTTTTCCGTAAGGTGCTTTTTTACCGCTTTCTCTTCATAGACAGGTTCTTTGACAAAGAAACCTACATGGTACGGAACATCCTTCAGGAGCTTTATTTTTTCCTGCTCAAGAGAGACGGCTTTCTCCATGTATCTCATTGTTTCCTCCGTCTCGCCGTCTCCCATGATTCCCGCTTCTTTCAGGCAGGGAAGTGAGAGCTTCAGAATTCTTTCGGGAGAGGTTTTCCTCATGTATAAGCCGTTCATCCAGAGCAGTTTTTCCGGGTCAAAAACCGCGTTTGACTTGTTGCACCTTTCAATGGAAAACTTCTCTATCAGTTCCTCCCTTGAAAAAATATCCTGGCTTTCGGCTGTGGCCCATCCCAGCAGGGATATATAGTTGAAAAATGCTTCCGGAAGGTACCCGTCTTCCCTGTATGCCCTTACGGAAGTCGCCCCGTGTCTCTTGCTGAGCCTTGTCTTGTCCCTGCCCAGGGTCATGGACATGTGGGCAAATTGAGGCACGGGAGCCCCGAGGGCTTCAAATAACATTATATGCTTGGGGGTATTGGATAGGTGGTCTTCTCCCCTCACCACGTGGGAAATCTTCATCTGCCAGTCGTCTATGACAACGGCAAAATGGAAAATCGGCAGCCCGTCCGATTTAATGATGACGAAATCAGGTATGTTTTCAGCTTCAAATACAACCTCTCCCCTTATCATGTCGTTGACTTTCACGCTTACAGGAGGGACCCTGAACCTCAAAACGGGTTTTCTGCCTTCACTTTCAAACTTATTTATATCTTCCCGAGAAAGCTCCCTGCAGTGGTTATCGTATCCTGAAGACTCGTTTTTCCCCGATTTCCTGTTTCTTTCATCTGTTTCTTCTTTCGTGCAGTAGCACCTGTAAACTTTTCCTTCAGCCAGGAGTTTTTCGGCAGCATTCCTGTAAAGGGAGAGCCTTTCGGTCTGCCTGTACGGTCCGAAATCTCCTCCTATGTCGGGACCTTCGTCCCATTCAACGCCGAACCACTTCAGGTCCTCCATGAGAGCCTTTTCATACTCCTTTTTAGAGCGTTCGGCATCGGTGTCTTCTATCCGCAGAACGAAGCGGCCGTTCTTGTTTTTTGCAAACAGGTAATTGAACAAAGCCGTGCGGGCATTTCCCAGGTGGAGGTATCCCGTCGGGCTGGGAGCAAATCTTACTCTGACCATTTTATTTCTTCCTTTTTGTTATCTGTAATATAATAATTCTACATTTTTAATCACAAATAATCAAATTTAAGGGAGAAAAGCAGAGAAAATGCTCATAAAAGGGCTTATTTTTGACATGGACGGTCTTCTTGTGGATACAGAAGGGCTTCATGTAATTGCGTGGAAAGAGCTTTTCAGGGAACAGGGTATAAAACTGGACAGTTGGGTTTACCCTGATTACGCCGGGGTTGCAGACAAACTTTTTCTTGATTCTCTGAAAGACAAGGGACTTATCCCGACTTCATGGGAAACGGGTTCAATTATAGCCGTAAAAACAAAAAAACTTATCAGTATTGCAGAAAAAGAAGGTGTTCTTCTTTTCTCCGGCGTGAAAGAAATTCTTGAATTTGCCTGTACACGGTTTAAAATTGCAGTGGCTTCAAACTCAGAAAGGGATATTGTTTCAGCCGTACTGAAAAATGCGGGACTTGCCGGTTATTTCAGGTTTGCAATTTCAAGAAACGACGTAGGAAATCCCAAGCCCGAGCCTGACATATACCTTGAAACGGCAAAAAAAATGGGGCTAAAGCCGTGCGAATGCCTGGTTTTTGAAGATTCCGAGGTCGGCGTTGAATCCGCCAAAAAGGCAGGCATGATGTGTGTGGCGATAACAACGACTTGCGGGCAAGATAAGCTGAAAAAAGCGGATCATGTCTATGCCCGGCTTTCGCCCGGAATATTAAAGGATATATTGAAATGGTGAGCATATACCTGTTTTTTTACAACTTTCTTCTTGCGGCGGTTATCCTGATAACCTTTCCATTTGCATGGAGGCGAATAAGGCCTGACATCAAGTTTCCGGGCGACTGGAAGGAAAGATTCGCAATCTACGGAAAGGAAGTTGTCTCTCGTTTAAGCAAGCGGAAGAATGTATGGATACATACCGTTTCGATAGGGGAGTTTCTGTCCGTCAACCCTCTCATATCGGAACTGGGCAAAAAAGAAAACGTCGTGGTAACCCTTGCCACGAAAACGGGCAGGGGTGTTGCGGAATCAAAATTCCCCGGTGGCTGCCACCTTTTCTTTCCCGCCGACCTGTATCCCGTGATGCTCAAGGCTGTAAGTGAAATAAATCCCAAGCTTATAATTGTCGTTGAAACCGAGATATGGCCCAGTCTTCTGAAGATAGCACATGACAGAAGAATCCCGGTTGTCCTGGTCAACGGACGCATTTCTCCCTCCTCTTATCCAAAATACAGGAAATTCAGGTTCTTTGTGGGCAGTTTCCTGGGTCTTTTCTCCGCCATTACCATGAGAAACCGGGGGGAGGCGGACAGGATAATATCCATGGGAGCCGAAAAAGAGAAGGTTGAGATAGTCGGAAGCATGAAATTTGACCTTGCTTATGCCATGAGCAAAAGCATAGACCCCCGGGAAGTGAGGAAAATATACAATATTCCCGAAAATAGGAAGATAATAGTATTCGGTTCCATCCACCCCGCCGAGGAAGAAGCCGTTGCGGAGATATCGGAAAAGATACTGCGGCAGTTTAAAGATGCCGTTATAATCATTGTTCCGAGGTACCTTGATAAAACGGGAATTTATAAAATCCTTTCGGGCAGGAAGATGCAATACTGCCGGAAAAGTTCCCTTGGAGAAGGAGAGACTTTTTCTATACTTGTTGTTGACACCTACGGGGAACTTAATAACTTTTACAGCATCTGCGACCTGGCTTTTGTCGGGGCAAGCCTTAATCCCTGGGGAGGGCAGAATCCCATAGAACCTACGGCTTTCAAAAAACCGGTGCTTTTCGGGAAATATAACTGGCATTTCCTTGAAGAGTGGAGAATAATAAAAGAAGGCGGCGGGGGGATAGAGGTTGATTCTTTCAACTCTCTTCACAGGGAGATGATAAGACTGCTGGAAAACCCCTCTCTTGCTGAAGAAACAGGCAGGAACGGATACGAAACCCTCCTTGCAAACACCGGCGCCACCGAACGGAATCTCGCTGTACTTTCCCGCTTCCTGTGAAAAATCCTATTTCCCTTCCTTTGTCACCCTGAATTTATTTGCCCTGGAAGGGTTTCAGGGTCTCGTTTTTATATTCTGAACCTTTCCATGGTAAACAGAAGCCTTTCAGAATGACAAGTTTATTGTTTTTGCCGGGAAGACTGCGATATTTATTATTACACACTCTAA
>DAOQVZ010000134.1:0-6807 GCA_035341815.1 bacterium | reverse complement strand
CCAAAATTCCTAACTGAATTTTGGCTTCCCCCTTCCTAATTTTCTCCCCCCAAAACGAAATACGCAGGGAAAATGCTTTTCCCTGTACCCTTTGAGGGCTTCGTGGTTCGAAAATTATTTATTCCCACGTTTCTTCTTTGTCAAATATCGAGTAAGATGAATCAAAAACCCCTCACCTTGAAAGTGCATCAAAGAAGAGTTTCCCGGAAAAGCCCGGGACAAGCGGGGTAAATGGGCGCACGTGGATTCGAACCACGAACCCCTGCGTTATCAGCACAGTGCTCTGCCCTTGAGCTATGCGCCCTGCCGCAAAATTATTAATTACTGCTTTTTGTCATCCTCTCCGGGCTTCTTCTCAAACATCGTTTCCATGTATTTTTTTGCAATATCTTTTCCTCCCAAACCGAAAGCAAGAGCAAAGGCAAGGGCAGAACCGAAACAGAAAGCGGCAAGTATTATTATAAAAACGTTGCCTATAAATTCACCTGCTATGCCTATCTGCTGAAGGGCAATAACCACTCCAAATACAATTATTGCCGTCTGGGTTATTTTCCCCAGAAGCTCTGCCTTGGCAATACCGCAGTTTCCTGCAGTTGTCTTAACTATGCCGCTGAAAAAGGTGCCAAGGAAAATAGAAAAGATAAATATAAGCAATCCCAGTATAAGCCGTGGGATAAACCCCAGCAGTCCGTCAATGACAGTCGGAGGTATGGCAACTCCTGCAAATTCTACTGCAATAAAAACAACCACCAGCATTATTACCCAGTAGATAGCCAGGCCAAGAAGTTCTGAAACCTCTCTATCTATGTTGCCTTTCTCAAGAAAGGTTTTAAGACCGGAATTTTCAGAAAGTTCGTCTATCTTTATTATTTTGAAAAACCTTGTTACGAGAACCCTTATAAACTTGGCAACCAGCCAGCCCAGGGCAAATATCAGAACGGCGCCGATTACCATTGAAACGCCATGCCAGAACCTTGTCACTATTTCAGCGGACGGTCCGGCCAATCTTCCTCCACCCATAACGCACCTCCTTTTTGAAAGCGTGCTTAGAATTTACACCATGAAATTCAGCTTTTATTCAAAGTTAATTATACCCTCTATTGCCAAAATAGACAACTTTTTTCTTACCTGTTCTTGCTTATACAGGTATATCTCCTTTCATGGGAAAAGGGTTTGAATTGCCTGCCTCCGGATTCAAAAAACTTGGTAAAAAATTCAAGGTATTGAAGCCTGCTGGTATGCACATAGCTTCCCAGGAGATTTATCGCGAGATTTCCCAAATGGCCTGCCACGAAAAGCAGGACGGCAATAATATATCCTGCATAGGGAATCGCTTTTGACATGGAGACCATTTCGTTAACAACGAGTCCGAGTACGGCGGTTGTCAGTCCGAGCCCAAAAAGCCTGCTGTAACTCAATGTATCCCCAAGCAGGTTTCCGGCAATCACGTTGTATGCGCCGTAGACCGCCCAGAAAATTTTCATGGCTATCCCTTTCTGGTCACGAGCTTTCGTTATCATAAAATATACGAACGAAATTACAAGCAATCCTGCCGTTATACTGACAGCAGAAGCAGGTATGGACAGCTTCTGCCTGAGAAGCATGACGGAAACCAGTATTCCCGTGAGCAGTTGTATGGCAAGAAGGGAAAAAGCCTCGCCCGATTTTTTGACTCCGTACAGCCTGACGCTGTTGAATACGTTCAAAACCAGGCCCCATACCAGCTGTATGAATCCTATGATTATTGCCCATCCAAGAAAGATAAAAGTATTGTTTCCTCCGCCGAGCGGGTCAAGAACAATAAGACTTTTAAAGGCCTTTACAGGCAGTAGATGCCCGGGCAGCCTTGATAAAGTATCCCCGAACCAGCTTCCGGTTATAGTCCCCATGACAACAGAAGCTATCCCCCCGTAAAACAGAAGCCTCAGAAACTTTGTGAAGGACGGCATCAGGCGGAATTTTTTCATCAACAAAAGAGAAAACACCGCAAGCAGTATTCCGTAACCTGCATCCGTTATGCAAAACCCGAAAGAAATGGCAAAAAAGAGCGACAGGTGCACTGTGGGGTCAATATTCCTGTAAATAGGCTTTCCGTAAAGGTCGGTAACTACCTCAAACGGCTCTACGAACCTTGTATTTTCCAATGCTATGGGAATATTCCCGTTCACATCAGGATTTTCTATTCTAAGATATGCTTCCGGAAGCCGTTTTTTTACCAAGGCCTCAAATGCAGGGATTTCTTTTTCCTTGACCCATCCGGAAAACCCTCTTGCGAATTTCAAAGAACTCATGTTTTTACGGGCTTCTGTATAATGGTAAAGGGTCTTGAGGTGGTCATAATATACAAAAAGCCTGTTTTTAAGAATCTTCAACTCTTCAAGCTCTTTTTCTTTTTCCTTCCTTATCTTTTCATTTTTTTCAAGTACCTCTGCAAGTTTTTTGGCTATATCGGCAGGTTTTTTATTCCATCTTCTTATTTTCAGAATTTTTCCCTGCATTCCTTCAATATCTGACAAAACTTTTTTCTCGTTGTTTTTGTGAAAAACAGCCAGCCAGAATACCTGTCTCTTTGTTTCTCCGACCTTTTCCGGCTTCAATCCTTCCATCTCGCCCGGAAAACGGCGCATTTTTTTATCCAGGCCGAAGAGGCAGAAACTAAAGTTTTTTAATGCAAAAAGTTCCGAGGGAGCAATTTCAAGATTTTTTACCGGCTCCAGCTCGAACTCCAATTCAAGGACGCTGTTTGAAATTTTTGCTCTTCTTTCTTTTTCCCTGACGATTTTGGAAAATTTCTCGTAGATTTCGGGCAGTGGGAAATCGCTTAGAATCTCTTTTTCTTCTTCTTCCGTAAGAAGAATCCTGCCTGAAAACTCTTTGCCTTCAACCTGTTTCAGAACATTTTTCAAAAACTCCACACGGCTGATTTTTTCATCCAGCTTTGCCCTCTCCACCGCAGAAGTTTCAAACCCTAAAGATTCAGGCAATTTATCTATTTCAACCATGGATTTATTCTGCAGTTCTTCAAGAAATCCTTCCGGTTCCCTGCTGAAGAAGAGATAAAATCTCTTCATCTTTGATATCACTTTTCACTCCTTGTTAATTTCCACATATTTTTCGGTAAGGTCACATCCCCAGCTTACCGCCTCAAAAACTCCTTTTTTGACATCAACGCATATTTCTACCTTGCTGCCGGCCATTCTATTCACCAGGTCTGCCTGGTCATATTTTACGGGATTACCGTCATAGACTTTTATTCCGCATATTGAAACATCCGTACTGGCAGTGTCAATTCTTGCATGTACTGAACCGGCGGAAGAAAGGATTCTGCCCCAATTTGGCAGGCAACCGTAAACGGCAGATTTAAACAGGTTTGAACCTGCAATTTTCTTTGCTATCCTTCTTGAATCGCTCATGCACCAACCGCCTTTCACCCTCACTTCAATGAGCTTGGTCGCCCCTTCTCCGTCAGCAGCTATCTTTACTGCAAGTTCCCGGCAGACGTTTTTCAGGCAGGATGCAAAAGTCCTGTATTCGCCGCTCCCTTCATGTATCGCAGGGTTTTTTGCAAGCCCGTTGGCAAGGCATACCACCATATCGTTTGTGCTGGTATCATTGTCAACCGTTATCATATTGAAAGAATCCTCAACCGCTTCCTTAAGAGCTGTCCGGAGAGCATCCCTGTCAATTACGGCGTCTGTAGTTACAAACGCAAGCATTGTCGCCATGGATGGATTAATCATCCCGGACCCCTTGGCCATGGCGCCAATCACAACCTCTTTTCCCCTTCCCTTTATCCCTGTATCCTCATGCCATTCTTTTACTGCAAGGTCCGTGGTTAAAATGCCTTTCGCCGCTTCGGTGTGAGCTTTTCTGTCAAGCCTGCTGATAAGTTCCGGCAGGGCTTTGACTATTTTGGAGTAAGGCAGTTCCCTGCCAATCGAGCCCGTTGAAGCAAACAGAAGCTCCTTTTTTTTCATTTTGAGCAGTCCTGCCAGTTCTCCCATCAGGGAAGCCGTATCGATGCGGCTTTCCTGCCCGTTGCAGGTATTTGCATTGCCGCTGTTTATCAATACCGCACGTATCGGATTATTTATATTTTTAAGGCTCCAAAGGAGGCTGAAAGACTTAAACTTGTTTGTGGTAAAAGTACCTGCGGCTACGCACGGAGTTTCCGAAAGAATCATGGAAATATCGTTTGTTTTTTTCTTCTTTATGCCGCAGTAAAGTCCGGATGCATAAAAACCTTCGGGATAAGTTATTCCGCCGTTTTCCATTTTTTCAGTATTGTTTTTGCAAGTTGAAGGTCCACGGGATAAGTAATCTTGATATTTTCCCGTTCACCCTTAACCAGGTAAACCTTCACTCCCAGCCTTTCCACAAGGACGGCATCGTCACTTCCATAAAATTTTTCCTTCGCCGCTTCGGCGTACGCCTTTCTTAAAATATCTGTCCTGAAAGCCTGCGGAGTCTGTATTTGAACTATTTTGCTTCTATCAAGCGTTTTTTCAACAAAACCTCCGTTATTCTCCTTCAACGTATCCTGTACTTCGATAAAGGGAATAGAGGCGCCGTGTCTCAGGGCTCCTTTTACCGTCCTTTCAAAAAGCCCCCTGCTTAAAAAAGGCCTGGCAACGTCGTGAACAAGAACAATGCCCCTGCTGTTTCCCATGATATCAACCGCCCTGCCCACAGAATCCTGCCGGTGCTTCCCTCCGGCCGCGACTTTAATATTATTATATCTTTTCTTAAGTTTTTTCTCCCAGAATTTTACATTTTCCGAAGGAAGAACCGCTATTATCTCATCCGCCTTCCCATAAAAGAAATCCAGTGAATAATATATCAGTTCTTTATCGCCAAGTTTCAAAAAAGCCTTGGGCGTACTGTCCAACCTTGTCCCGCTTCCCCCTCCTGCTATTATTGCGATTACCATTACTTTTTCTATTTCCTGTTCTTATTTGCATTTTTCCTTGAAGCCCACGGCTTTCAGGAAATATGCATGAAAGCCGAAGGCAGATGCTCTATAATATCGGAAGCTACAAGAGATGCTTCCCCTTTATCCTTTACGGCAAAATCGCCGGCAAGCCCGTGGATATACACCCCCTGCCTCGCCGCTTCAAAACAGTTAACACCCTGCACCAGAAAACTGCCTATAATTCCTGCAAGGACATCCCCGCTGCCGGCGGTAGCCATGCCGGGATTTCCCGTAAGATTCGTATAGAATCTTTTGCCGTCCGTCACGACCGTACGATGGCCTTTGAGAACAACCACCGTCTTGTGCTCTTCTGCAAACATCCCTGCTGTTTTTTCTCTGTTCTTCTGTATATCTCCGGTCTTCATGCCGGTCAGGCAGCTCATTTCCCCGGGGTGAGGAGTCAGGATACTGCCTGCCTCGATTTTCTTCAATATTTTCTTTTCCCCTGAAATGATTTTTATGGCATCGGCGTCTATTACGATGGGTTTGTCCACACCTGAGATAACCTGTTTTACAAATCCTGAAGTTTCGACGTTTGTGGAAATACCGGGACCTATCAGAACACCGTCCGCCCGTTCATTAATAAATTCCAGGCAGGCCCGCACCGCTTTCACTGAGAAAGTGTGAGCGCCCGTTTCGGGCAAAGGCAGGCTCATGGCTTCCGTAAGTTTTATCTCCAGTATGGCGTTCAAACTTTCAGGAATCCCCACAGTTACAAGACCGCAGCCGCTCCTCAACGCTGCGCAGGCGGCAAGGCATACTGCCCCCGTCATCCCCGGACTGCCGCCCAGAATAAAGAGATGCCCGTAATCTCCCTTATGAGTATTTTTCTCCCTTCTTTTCAAGACTTCTATTCTCCCGCTTGTTAATTTCCATGCTGAACAGAAACATTACAGTATGGCAAAAAACCGCTTTTCATTTATTATATAAGATACAGACAGCAATGGCAATATCTTTCGTGTGGGATATGGAAATGGATATTTTGCGGCCGGTGAATTTCTTTAAGAGGAGGGTATCCGATGTTTCTATGAAAGGCCTGCGGCCGGACGAACGTTTAACCTCTATCCTGTTATATGGAATATTATTGGCACTGAGCATGCCGAGACATTTGAGAAAAGCCTTTTTTGCAGCCATCTTTCCGGCAAGAGTCAATTCGCTGCTTCCAAAAAGCTCACCGGAAGTAAAAATTTCATCCCTTTGAGGTCCGGTAAGTTTTTTTATATCAGACAGGTTTTGTATCTCTATCGAAAGTCTTGTCATTTAGGCATCGGCACGATATTTACTACCTTGCTGCCCTTGCTTTCACCAAATTCAACAGTACCGTCAATAAGACTGTATACAGTGTAATCTCTGCCTATGTCAGCTCCCCTGCCGGGTTTTATCCTGCTACCCCTCTGTCTGACAATGATACTGCCTGCAGTTACAGACTCTCCTCCGTAAACCTTTGTTTCCAGATATTTAGGGTTTGAATCCCTTCCGTTTCCTTGTTTTTTTCTTCCCATAGTGGTAAAGATTATAACAAAAATATTTCCCTTTGTCAACAGATAGTCTTTTATTTGCCGGAATCCCACATCTCCCAGAGCATTTCTATCGCAGTATCGGTCATTACCACGGCGGCCTCCGGCAGGAAACGCCTCGACTTGTAAGGCCACTGGCCGTATCCTCCCCTGCCTGCCTGCTGGATGGGAGGGAAGTAACTCTTGGTGGAGTTTGAAAGCTCTACCACCAGGGTATTGGACGCCGGTGAATACCTCTTTATCTCGTCCCCCAGTGCGGTGAAAATCTCTCCGGGCAGGCCCACCAGGGCAGTATCTCCCATGCGCAGGCACTGGATG
>DAOQVZ010000133.1:0-6904 GCA_035341815.1 bacterium | reverse complement strand
ACAAGCTAAGTACTGCAGGAGGAAGATCGGCGCCTTACCCGATAAAGAACCTTGAAGATTTGAAGCCATTTGACCTCGCAACCGGCCGGAAGGAGATATCTATCGGCCCGTTTGAAGGAACCATGGACATGCTCAGGATATCGGACTGCGTGAGGTATAAAGATAATTTCACGCCTTCACGGACGCCCTTTTCCACTGACTCAAACACGAGGGCTATCTTCCACTTTGAAGGGAACCTGCAGGCCATTTCTCCATTATCAAGGGGCAGGGTAGAGGCAAGGTAAGCCATTCCGACGTTTTTTTTCATGGCGAGGTTTAACCGCTATAGCTTTGCGAAAGCGGCGAATGAGATACCTTGTTTTACTTGGTACAGTTAGCGAACCTGTTAAAAACAAAATTGCCGCATTGCAAACTGCGCTTCCTCCTTTGCCAGGGCTTCGCAGGACAATCTTCGCAATGACTTTATGCGGTATTGCATGGAAACCTTCCGGTTTAACTGTCCGGCTATATTTCTACTGAACGGCTTATGTTGCCGCCTGTTCCACCTTTTACTGAAACTTTTCCGAGAATTTTGTCTCCGGATGCAACAAACCATTCCACCGTCCGGCTGCTCACTCCTGCCATGTGGCCCATATGGAATTGGGATTGCATTGAAACAAGCTTTGCGCCCCGTGCCGGACAGAATTCCACCTGAACGGTTTTCAGCCTGGACAACTTGAATCCGTTGTTTGTAACATTGGTAGGAAATGCTCCCCTGTTGGCTATCCTTGCCCTTATCCTGAATATTTCCCCGCCCACATTCTCTGCCGACAATTCCTCTATGACAATGCGCGGATGGCGGCGGGCATGTTCAAGTGTAAACTTGTATGTACCACTTGAAATTTTCTCAAGATATTCGAGGGCGGGGTTGGACGAATAGGCACTCAGCAAACCGCCTATTTCCAGGGGGCCAAGCTGAGGGTGGTCAAATTTCTTCCAGTCATTGAAAAGCGGAATATTTTGTTTACGGCCATCCCACCATTTCATCAGCTTCATCATAACTTCTTCTTCCTGTTTTTCGCTGGTTACGCTGAAATACTCTTCCGTTGAAATTCCGGCACTGTTGCGTATCGTACCCAGCTCAAACTCGAAAACAAAAAGTCCAAGATGATGGTACCCGAAATTGTGGAAATGGCCTCTCAGGTTTATGTCCCTCCTGTTTTTCCTGTGGTACTTGACAACAGGTATTACGGGAAATCCTGTTTCCGTTGAGCCTATCCCTGCAAGTTCATCCATCATTAGGACATCGCCTTCATCCATATCCGCGTCTTTGCCCGTTGACGGAGGCCTGAGAACAGCTGCCGGTCCCGTGTGGTAACCGAGAATTCCGAATATATTGCTTCGGTTTTGTATGAACTCTCCAAGTGCCCTCATTTCCGGTTCGCTGAACGGAAAATCTCCCGCACCTCCCTGCTCGGGTTCGGGACGCCAGTCGTAAGACCAGTTGCGGTTCCAATCGAATGTTCGTCCTCCAATCCTAATATTGTCGCTTCCGTCCCATTGGTATATAAGCCCTTCGGGAAGGATCCTGTAATAAGGTCCTGCAGAATCAAATTTCCTTCGTATCATGAGTCTTGGGTCAAGCGGGTTCTTGATGAATGACCCTTCAGGATGTTCCTGCCTCATGCTCAGTATCAGTCCGTTGCCATCGATGTCCTGTTGGTAAAGGCTGTTTGACGATTTTTCCGTTTCATCGCTCCGGCTTCTTATCCTGCCGGATGTTGTTACGGCAAATTCTGCTCCGTCTGGATTAATCCTTGGCACAATGTAAAAAACCATTCTGTTAAGCAATCCGGGTTTTTCGGCAAGCAGCTGACTTGCGGTGTAAACGGCAGCATGTGTTCCTGAAAGCTCGCTTGCATGTATGTTCCCGTGTATAAGGTAAGCGGGCTTATCTTCCGGAGTTCCTGTTTCAAAATTTGTTATGGTAAGAAGGTGTATTTTCCTTCCCTGGCGTGACATGCCAATCGAACCGAGCCTGCATAAACCAGGAGAAGAATCCGCAAGTTTTTCAAGGATTTCAGTCAATTCGTGGTAATTTAAAAAACATTTGAAGGATAGTTCCGGCACAGTTTTATTATCTGGCATATTATCTCCATTGGTTTGAAAATTGGTTCTTCATTAAATCCATTAAAAAAATTCTATTCCACTTATGTTATAATAACTATTAGATTTTATTCTAACATTAAGGGGAGTAATATGGCAAAAAAGAAAAGCGTTCATGGAATGAAATTGCCCGTTTTCACAAAAGGAAAACTTTTCAGGCTTCTTTTTTTCATGGTAATCATACTTTTGGCAATTATACTGCACCGGTTTTTCCCTTCTGTGAGAACCTTCGGATGGGGATTTGCCTTTGGAATGCTATGTATGGCTGTTCTTACAGGTTAAACAAATAATTTATTTGTTCCTGGACGAAAAACAAACATATACGCTATGGGAGGAAAATGAAAAGCAATAATAAGTGGAATTTCGGTATCAAACAATTGAAAAATATTTTATTTGTATTTTTATCTGCAGCCGTATTATCTATTGTTCCGTTCTGCCATGGACAGGAAAATGATTTTCCTCTCAGGGACGGTGATACATGGGTAATGGCAGGCGACTCCATAACGGCACAGCATCTCCACAGTAATTATTTTGAAGCTTTCTGTTACGCGCGGTTTCCCAATTTGACATTTCATTTCAGGAATTCCGGCGTAGGCGGAGACACTATCCCAAAAACACTTGCGAGGTTCAGCTGGGATATAGAAGCATGGAAACCGACAGTAGTCAGTGTTGAACTGGGAATGAACGACTCAGGCCAGGGACCCGAAAGCACGCCTTCCTATATTTCCAACATGAACATACTGGTTGACCGAATCAGGAAAGCAGGCGCAAGGCCTGTTTTGTTCACATCAAGCGCTGTTAATGACGGTACTTCAAGCAGAAATCTAAAAGGAAGGAATCTGACAATAGATCTTTATTCATCAGCTCTTGAAGGATTTGCCGCAGCACATAGAGTCCCTTTTGCAAACCAATTCCATACTCTCCTGGATTTGTGGGGCGCCAACAAAATTGTTGAGAACATGATTCTTTTTTCGGAGAACGTGAAAGCAACTGTGTCAATATCCGACGTACCAGGAAAAGACCTCCTGGAACAATGGATTGATACATGGGAAAAAAGCGGGATGGAAAAACGCGGTATCAACTTAGGAGGAAATCCCGTTCATCCGGGACCTGCCGGTCAGATCATGATGTCAACCATGCTGTTGAAAGGTTTGAAAGCCCCAGGGTTGGTCAGCACTGCAACTATTGATGCTTCCGGAAAGGTGATAGAAGAGGTCCAATGCAGGGTAACGGGCGTCAAGCGTGACGGTAAATCCATATCTTTTGACAGGATTGACCAATCACTTCCCATGCCCATTCCCGACAACTGCAGGGGAGCGCTTAGGGTGCTGCCTTCGATGGAAGAATTAAGCAGGTGGATTCTTACGATAAAAGAAATCAAACCGGGCAATTACAGGATAACTGTTGACGGTGTCGAGGTAGCTGTCGTTTCGTCTGTTGAACTGGATAAGGGTTGGAACATGGGACTTCTTGAAAAAGGGCCTGTTGCAGACCAGTGCCGGTTGATTCTTGAGCTTGTATCTGAAAAAGAAAAGCTGGTAGGACTGTGGCGGGCAAAATCAAAGTCTGCTTCAGTGGGAAAAATTCTTTCAGAAACTGACAAAGCGTCTCTCGAAGAAATGGCAAAACAGGTGCTTGATGCAGATGCGAAAATTAAAATAGCGGCAAAGCCGGCAGTCCACAGATTTGTTATTTCTCCTGCAGATACAGACAACTGAACAGGAACTTATTGCTGTATAGAAAAATGATATATATAAAAGACAGAAAGGTGCTCAGGGAGCTTGGTAAAACAATAAGAGATATAGCCGCTGAACCCGTAAACGGCGAAAGAAAAAAACTGTGGAATGATTTAAACTCCTTGCAAAATGTCCGTCCTCTTGTTTTCATTTTTGAAATACCATGGCATGAAATGGAGCATGAAAATGAATTGGCGCTTCTGTGTGAAGACCCTTTTCTCAGGGGAATAGAAACATCCATGAGGCGGACAATCTACCAGTGGCGACATATGCAGGGAGACATGGTCGTAGAAGAAGAGATAGACTGCCCCCTGGCAATCAGCAGTTCAGGCATGGGGATAAAGGAGGATGTTGACATTTCCATGACGGATAACCGAAGTGATATAGTCTCCCGCCATTTTAAAATACAGATAAAGGGCGAAGAAGACCTTGATAAAATAAAGATGCCCGTCGTTAGCCATAACGAGGATGAATCGGAGAGAAGGTTTCAACTGATGGGTGATATCTTTGAGGGAATTCTTCCCGTACGCAAAACAGGTTTCAAGTGGACATCCGTAGCGCCATGGGACGAACTGGTAAGATTCACGGGAGTGGATGAAATACTTATTGACATGGTTATGCGTCCGGATTACGTGCACAAGGCCATAGGACGAATGACAGACGTTTATCTTTCTGCTCTTGAACAATACCAGCGGTCAAATCTTCTCTCTCTTAACAACGATAACTGTTTTCTTGGGGGAGGACTTCAGTATACTGACCACCTTCCAAAACCTGATTTTGAACCCTCACGAGTACGTCCGGCCGATATGTGGGGTCGTACCATGTCCCAGATATTCTCTGCAGTATCCCCTGCAATGCACGATGAATTTGCACTGCAATACGAACTGAAATATCTGAGCCAGTTCGGTCTCACCTATTACGGCTGCTGCGAACCGCTTCACAGGAAGATAGGTATCCTGCGGAATGTTCCCAACCTGCGCAAGATATCCATGAGTCCGTGGGTTGACGCAGAAGAGGGGGCTGAAGCAATAGGAATCGACTATGTCTATTCAATGAAACCGAATCCTGCGTTTCTCGGGATGGAAAAATGGGACCCGGGGCTGGCGAGAAGAGACCTGGAGCAAAACCTCAGGAGAACCCGCAACTGCATTACGGAGATAATACTTAAAGATATCAGTACCGTTCGTTATCAACCTCAGAGGCTATGGGAATGGGCTTCCATTGCCATAGAAGCTGCCTCAGACTGCTGTTAGTGTCAATAAAAATATGAAACAAGACCCTGAAACTACTGTAGCGGTCTCACGCAAATGTCCGGAATAAAGCATTTATCCCGTATAACGGGACAAGTCAGACGCCTTTGTCTTTGCAGCTTTTGTAGCGGTACCCTTTCCAGGATAAATAAGTCGGAATGACAAGCGGGCCCGGACGCTGGATAAAGACATGCGTTCCTGAAAAAAACATATTAGTATAAAACAAATATTTCAGCATGGCAGAAAAACGGGGAGAAAGGAAATGAAAATATTCATTTTGAATACTTTGGTTATCTTCATGGGAATAGCATGTGCATGTTTTTCGGCAGAAGTTTCAAGTAAAGGAGACAGTTTAAGAATAAAGCTCGACATGTCCGATGTCAAAGACGGCGCCACGTCCGGATGGAAGGTAAATATAGAAGGAGGGCAGCAGAATTTTTCATATGACGAGAAAACAGGTACCGCCTCTTTCTGTCTCATCTCCAACTGGCAGGGGATATCCAGGGAGGTGGAACTTCCTCCCGGACATTACATGCTCAGGGCCCTCGCAAAAACTAATTCTTTTTCGCCCAGGCTGTATGTCCAGGATCCCTCTTCCAGTCTCACCATTTTTCATATACCCATAGGTATTTCTGAAAATTTTAAAGAAGTTGGCCTTCCCTTTTACGTGGAAGGTAGAGAAAAAAAGAAATTCAATGCCGGCATAGCAAGAGTATATTCAGACCCGTCAAGGCATGAAGCCATTGTAAGCGTAAAAGGCCTTGAGATTATTCGTCTCGGGGATACGGTACTTGAAGAAAACTGGCTCTCGAATTGCCCCGTTTCTCGGAATCACGGGCTTGAAATGCTGGGCAGGATAACCCGTGCGGACCGTCCCGGGAGAGTCATATTCCACGACAGCATGACAGGGGCGGAAATATGGCTGCTCACACAGGGCGGAGAAGTCAACATGTCATATGCAGGCAATCCGGATTTCAGCAACGATGGAAAATACCTTCAGGCGGGGGCAAAGATGCCGGGAGATGTTGTTAGAACTGACGGTTCTTTCCGCTACAGGAATCCCGGCGGAAAAAACACATGGACAAACCAGCTCCTGTGGCTTTTTCCGTGGGAGCAGAAAAGGGTTCCACAGGAAGCAACCCTTCCGACTGGATAGCTTTCCTGCGGTACAGGGCAGGAAACTCTCCCCTGGTAAACCTCGTAACGGGAGAAAAGTATAATATTCCACTGCCTGTTAAAGAAGGCTGGAAAATAATACAGACTCCTTCCAGGGGAGGCGGGAGAGGTCCAAACATAAAAGATATAAAATACGAACTCCTTGTCTGGCAGTCTGAAGACAGGAAACAGTTGGCCCTGTCAGACATTGAAGGCAATAATTTCCGTGCATTCAGGATAAAAAGCATCTCAAAAAAAACTGAAAATGATGTAGTTTACCCGTCGGAAGACACTGGACTTAATGCGCGTCCTGTAAACTCCGTATGGGGAAAAGCTGGAACCAACTGGGCAAATGCCGTTGACAGGGAAGGTACCAGGTACTTTACATTTGATATCAACAGGAACAATTTTTTCACGGACGAAAATCCATACCAGGTATGGATGCTTCCTCTCTCCCTGACCGACAAACGCGGACTGCTTAGAGTTATTCCCAACCCCCGGGTAAAACAGGTGCCGGGTGCTGGAAAATCATGGAAGGGAGACAGCTGGTGGAACCTTGCAACCGGGCTTCCCAGCTCCGGAGACAATGCGATAATGATGCTGGAGGATGGAACGTAT
>DAOQVZ010000132.1:0-6911 GCA_035341815.1 bacterium | reverse complement strand
AGTTACGATATATCATGCCAGGGTACGGTGCCGGAGGCTATCATTTCATTCCTGGAATCCACATCCTTTGAGGATGCTGTGAGAAATGCTGTTTCAATGGGAGGAGATGCAGACACCGTTGCCTGCATTACCGGTGGAATAGCCCAGGCTTATTACGGGACGGTCCCGGAAGAAATAGAGGATAAGGTACTGGGATTGCTGGATAACAGGCTTAAAGATATTTTAATGGAGTTTAATGAAAGATATTTGCTGAAGTGAAGGGCAATGAGGGGAAAGAGATAGCGATTTTAAAAAGTGGGACTTGTCCCGTTATACGGGAAAAATACTTTATCCCACGAAGGACACCGCTACAAATGCAAAGAGAAAGACCCCCTCACCCTAACCTCTCCCCCAAGGGTGGAGGAGAAAAATACGAGGGTGCGGGCTTACCGGAAATGTCCGGCACAAGAAAGCTCGCGGCTACCGGTCTAAAGGAAAGCGGTAGCCCCACCTTTTAAGGTGCGCCGGAGTGAGAAAGCGGGCTGAAGCCCGCGGCTACAAAAACGATAGGAAAAAGAAGTGGGATAAATTTTATCCGCCGAAGCTCTAATGAGCGAAGGAGGACGCATCGCTACGGAAAAACGGGATGGGGGAAGGTCAGTCAATCCTGTTATTACTTCCAGAGACCGGGAGCTTGCCACTTCTTATTAAATTCTTGTTTCTTTTTTATAGCTTTAATCGGCTCAGAGAGGAACTTCTCTATTTCTAATGCTATGTCCGATAATCTGTCCGGGGCATTCTTAATATCTTCCTTTTTCAAAAATGCGCTCCAGAGTATCTGCCGGTCTGATGTTTTGTCGTAGATTTCCCCGGCAAATAGCTTTTTCCCCGCAGGGAAGGAAGTTTTACGGTGTTCAAAGGTTTTTCTTAATGCTTCAGAAAGCTGGAATCCATCAAAATCAAAACGGCGCATCAACAGCCACATATCATAAAAATCTTTCATCCTGCTGTTTAGAAGTCCAAGTTTCACCATAGCTTCAAATTTTTCACTCACCATGCTTTCCACAGAATACCCTCTCAGGTGCGGCACAGGCAAATCCAGAATAACAGGATAAACGATAACATTGATTTCGGGATAAACAATATCATCAAACGAGATATCAATCTGCATCGGTATCCGGGAACGTTCCAGGAAACCGGCAAATTTTACACGCACACCTTCATAATCCGCATCTTCTTTAATCCTTTGTCCTTTTATTGTGCCGGAATCAAAAACGAGTCCATCCGGTTCAACCTTAATCCTGCAGATATCTTCTATAACTTTCTCAACAGATGTAATCTGGTTATCGTAATGCGCAAGAAAATCTATATCCAGGGTTGTCCTGCGCTCTGGAATTTTCCACGCTGTAAACATCAAAGCACCCTTCAGAATAAATTTATCTGCGTATTGTGAAAGACTGAATCTGTAAATAAATCTTTCCATTCCGTAATACTGAAGGACCTCAGAGAATGAACGGCCAGTCTCTTTGGCTTTATTCTGAAGTTTTGCTCTTATGGAAGCTTCTAAATTCTTGATGTTTTTTTTCAAAGCATGGTCTCCAGTATTGGCTTGATAATCTTTTCCACGCGGCAGATTTTGGCGTACTGCATTATTTCTGGCGGTTTTACACCTTTTTCCTTAACAGCCGATTTAAGAGCTTCCCGTGCTATGTTTATGCCTATTTTATTGCGGAATTTGAAACAATCGGCAACTGTTTTAGCCAGGCTGTAAATTTTAATTTCATAACCTTCTATTTTATGTTTTTCAACTCCGGCTCTCCAGGAAACAGGCTCAAGAAAATAAAATCTTACAGGCGGATATTTTATTCTGTAGGCATGCATACTCCGGGGAATAGCAATATTGACATATCTTGGGATTTCATTAGTTGCTTCGTGAAAAGAGAGGGCAGATATAAGGCAGATTATCCCGCGGGGAGCTTGAAGGGATACTGTGACAAAATCCGGATATCTGTCAAAGGCATGATTTTGGCCGGTCAGTTTGTAAATTCCCCGTGCAACCTTTTCAACCTGTCCTTCTTTAAGAAGAGATTCAAGAGAGTCGGGATGAAATCCAGCTTTCAGGATAGCAGAGAATCTTACTATCCCGGAATTGCGCTTGAAAAAACTTACAAGTTCCTGTTTTCTATTCCGCATATTATCTCCGTATAATTTCGCTGCTTTTATTAATAAGTATAGTAATTTTATACGGATTCGTCAAGTGTTCATCTTTTAAAAACTTTCGTTATTATTTGACGTAATTCATATTTTATCATGAATCGTGGTGAAAGAAGAGATCCTGAATAGAGACGTTTCAGGATGACAAAGAAAAGAGATTGCCGCGTCGCACACTTCACTTCCTCGCCCTCCACAAACAATGACGGGATGGGGGAAGGAAACGCGTCGGTTAACCCCCGGAGCTTCCCCAAAACGTTCGCCCCCCCATGCAAGCTCACTCAAGCTTCGGGGGTATCCCCGTCGCAGAAATTGAGATCCTGAATCAAGTTCAGGATGACAGGCGGAGTGAGGCATTTCAGGAGGGCAAAGAAAAGACGCAGGAAGTTTAAAACTTAGGTTTGATACTGCTTTGTTTACATAATTCGTTTGCAGTTATTCTGTCCAGGGTATTGCTTCTCTTTATTGGAATAGTCTTAATTTTATTGGTGAAAATGGAATGTTTTTTCCTTCCCTTAGTAGATAGAAGCCGTTTTCCTGAAAATATTTTATTAAATCACGACGTTTGACGGACATTTACACCTCAAGAGGGATTTGTTCAAGAAGAGCTTTGCCTTGCGGTATTTCTTTATTTTGCTGGCGATAAGCCAAAATCATTTCACGAAGAGCATCTTTAAGCATTTCTCTGCATTCCTCAAGTGTTTTGCCTTCGGTGACCACTTCAGGCATTTCAATCAATTGCCCCATGTAGCCTTTTTTTATTTTTGTATATTTTGCCGTGTAGTTTGTTAGCATATAGAACCTCCTTTAAATGAGAAAAACGATTGGTCAATAAAATTATACTGCAGAAGTGAATATTCTTCAAATGCTGATTTTCACGTTAATAGTGTCGTATTCTGAAAGAGAGATTGCCGCTCTTCGCTCGCAATGACGCGATGGGGGGGGAGAAAAAGAACGCAGGCTTCCCGAACAAGCCCGGGATAAAAAAGCCTGCGGCTACAAAAGCAATTTAAAAGAAGTGCGATAAATCGTACCGCTACTAAGACAAGGGAAAGGAAAGGGAGGGGGATTAGTATTTGCCGTGTTTTGCGCTGATTTCTGCCATGTATAAGAATCCTTCCAGCATTTTTTCCGTATATACTCCCGACTCGGTTCCTCCGAGCACGAACCCGCCGTTTTTACCAACTTTTTCTATCAACTCCAGGCTTCTTGCTTCTATTTCCTTTCTGCTCTTTTTACCGATAAACTCCAGGTCATCAAGATTGCCTGCAAGACATAACCTGTCTCCTATCTTTCGCTTTGCCTCTTCCAGAGAGATATCGCCGTTGGGTATATCTTCCATGGGACTGAGTGCATCAACACCCGTGTCGGCAATCTCATCCAGGATAGTCCCCACCTTGCCGTGGCAATGGCAAAATGCAATACCGTCATATTTATGGATTATATCTACCAGCTTTTTATCGTAAGGTGCGACAAGTTTTGCAAACCATCCCGGTCCCATGAGCGTCTGCGAGGCAAGTTCCGGTCCTGCAATTCTGAAAAAGCGGACTCCTGATTTGCAGAGAGTTTCCACATAATGGTTTATCCTTTCCGATGCAGTATCAAGCAGTTTTTTTATCAGGTTAAAATTATCCATGCACATCAGCATGAACTTTTCAGGAGACATCCACAGGCCGGGAAGGCAAACCGCGTCCGAAATAAGCGCCATTACCACGCCTTCCTGCCCAATTCTGTTTTCCCATTCTGAAAATTCTTTTATATCAGGCACCAGGGGCTGGTACTCTACCGATAAAAACTTCTCCATGTCGGATTCATCTTCAAAAAATGGCTTTAACACCCAGTCAAGCATATTGGGATCGGCAGTTGAAATTCTGGTCAGTTCTCCCTTCGGAGTAAGGATGGTTTCAATCAGTTTGTTGTCTTTATTCTGTCTGGTTGAAATTGTCTTTGCTTTTTCCCCCAGGTAACACTCCACATCTGTGTTTATCCAGATGTCCATCATCAAATCCACTTTCTTTATAAACTCTTCCTTCCTGTTTCCGGCCAGTTTCAGCCATCCGGGGTTAACCATTGGAGCCACAGGCACCCTGTCCGGAATTTCTCTCCTGAATGCTTTCAGAAGTCTTTCTTTAGAGGTCATGGTTCAAGTCCTTTTTGCTTCAGCAGTACTCTCTCCTTTAAAAGTTAATCGACCAGAAGATTGGTGGTGATTTTTATCAAAATATCTTTGTCCTTAGGGCCACTCACTGCTGTCAAAAGGGCTAATGCCGTCAGAGCGTTATCGTTTATCTTCTTTTCCCCGGAAGAACGACACAGGTAGTTATTCCTGTCTAAAAAGTAGACGAATAAGAAAGAAGCAGTACGTTTGTTCCCGTCAATAAAAGGATGGTCCTTTATAATGAAATACAGAAGATGAGCTGCTTTTTCTTCAAGAGAGGCGTATAACTCCCTGCCTGAAAATGTTTGATAAATATTCCCGAGTATTGCCTTGAATTTTTCGTCATTTTCTTTTCCGAAAAAATCGCCGGCTTCTTTTCTTGAAATGAGCTGTGATTTTAATTTCTGAACTATATGTACGGCATCTCCGTATTTCAGGATAAATGTTCCCTTGCTTTTTTTAACAAGCGGCAGTTTCTGCTTATCGAATTTTTCAAGCAGTGTCAGAGTCTTTGAGTAATTGGAAAGCAGGTTTAGAATCTCCTGTTCCTGGCCGGTTAGAAGTTTGTTTTCAGTCCGTTTCTGGATAAAATCGATGGCTGTTTGAAGTTCTTTGAGACGGTTTTGTGTTTGCAGAAGCCGCTTTTCATTGATTGTATATCCCTTGACCAGATGTTCTTTAAGTGTTTTAGTCGCCCAAATTCGGAATTGAGTTGCTTGTTTTGAATTAACCCGGTATCCAACAGAAATGATAGCATCTAAATTATAAAATTGAGTTTTATAAGTCTTTCCGTCAACTGCAGTGTGTTCCAAAATGGAACATACTGATTTTTTATTTAATTCAGTATTCTTAAAAATATTATTTAAATGTTTTGTAATTGCCGGCCTTTTTGTATTGAAAAGAAAAGCAATTTGAGATTGAGTTAACCATACAGTATCCTTTTCCAGACGGACTTTTAAAGCGGCTTCTTTTTTAGCCGTTTTATAGATTATTATTTCGCCTTTATTGAATTCTTGTTTTTTCATGATTTTCCCCGTGTATATTTTATCACATATTTTGAGAAAAGGAGGTAAGAGGAAAGATGAGATTGTAAATAAAGGCGTTTCAGGATGGCAAAGATTGCGCGGGCTAAAGCCCGCGGCTACCAAGAGAATAGAAGGAATGGGATAAATCCTTAATCCCGTAAGGGACACCGCTACGGAAAACAGGATGATAAAGAAATAAAGCCCCCCTCATCCTCCCCTCTCCCCACAGGGTAGAGGAGAAGGAAAAAGATGGTGCGGGCCAAGTTCTGCGACTACCATAGGCGTGTGAGGAGTACAGGAGAAATGGATATGATATAATAATTGAAGATATGAAGAAAAATAAAACAAATAGGGAAATTATGTTTTTATCGGTGGATATAGGGACGTCTTCGGTCAAGGCGGCGGTTTTTGACGCTTCGGGAAGGGAGATTGCCACATCAATGAAAATGTATGCTCCGGAAAGCCCTAAACCAGGATGGCTCGAGGTTGCCCCCGAAATTTACTGGCAAAAAACAAAAGAGGCTGTCTCGGAGACAATTGACGGAATACCCTGCCCTTCCTCCATAAAAGCCGTGGGTGTCACCGGACAGGGAGAAACACTCGTAACACTTGACGGAGAAGGCCGCCCGACAGGAAAAGCAATCGTGTGGCTTGATACCCGGGCGCAGGAAGAAGCCCGCGAGATAGAATCGCTCTTCGGGATGGAAAAGATTTACAGGACGACGGGACAGGCAGAGGTATCGGCAGGATACACGGCAAGCATTATTCTCTGGCTTAAGAAAAACGAGCCGGATAGATTCAGGCTGACAGAAAAATTTCTTCTTCTGAACGATTACATCGTGTACAGGCTCACCGGAAGTTATGCGGCCAACAAGGCGCTCTACCCTTCCACCCTCTACTATGATTTTGAAAAAGAGGCGTGGTGGGGCGATATGCTCGGCTTCCTCGGCATAGACGACAGAAAACTGCCGCGGCTGATGGATTCCGGTATGCCTGCCGGGCATGTAAGCGCCACTGAAACAGGCCTTGCACTTGATACTCCCGTATGCCCCGCACCTATAGACCAGGTAACAGGCGCCCTTGGCGTAGGCAATATTGAACAGGGGACACTCAGCGAATCCACCGGCACGGTTCTTGCTCTTTGCGCGGTAACCGATATTCCTCCCTTTGACAGAGAAATGAGATTCGGCTTCTTCCCTCACGCGGTGAAGGGAAAATACCTCGCAATGCCCTGGGCGCCGGCGTCGGGAAGCATACTGAGCTGGTTCAGGAAGGAACTCTGCGGCGGCATGCCTTACGAACAACTGATTGAGGAGGCGGCGGGTGTCGCCCCCGGAAGCGAAGGACTGACGGTGCTTCCTCACTTTGAAGGTACAAACTGCCCTGAAAAAATACCTTCTGCCCGGGGCGTCTTCTGGGGTTTAAACCTGAGGCATCAGAGGAAACATTTTGCACGGGCGATAATGGAATCTGTGGCTTACCTCCTGAGAGATTACATATCCATACTGGAAAGCTGCGGGATAAAAACCGGCAAAATA
>DAOQVZ010000131.1:0-7045 GCA_035341815.1 bacterium | reverse complement strand
CTCCCATGGACAACGTCTTACCCGGCATAAAAAAAGAATATTCCCATGAAAAACTATCTGCCGTAACTAATAATAACTGACTATTGACAAAGGATATAACATATGTTATATTCTATGTATGGCGAGAGTGAAAAATGCTTCCCGGAGAGCAAATCTTGACTATCCGCAACGAATAAAGAGCCTGAGAGCCAAACTCGGTTTAACTCAACAGGCACTGGCTGAACGTCTTGAAGTATCCTTTGCAACAGTCAATCGCTGGGAGAATGGACAAACCATACCATCGCAACTTTCATGGAAACAGATACGGCAACTTGAAATCAGTTATTCGGATGCCGACGACCTATCCAGGGAAGAAGACAGTCAAAAATCATCAAAGATTGATTTTACCGCAAGGCCGGATATTGTAAAACTTCTTGCCGAAGGCGAACGGCTTTCCTACGGACATCTCATTAACCCCACTTTTGCTACAGAGATTTCACGCATTGAACCGTTACCCCATCAAAGAATTGCTGTTTATGAACACATGCTGAATCAGCAGTTCCGGCTCAGATTCCTTCTGGCTGATGATGCAGGTGCCGGAAAGACTATCATGTCCGGCCTCTACATACGCGAGATGCTGTCTCGCCGTCTTCTTCATCGGATTTTGATTGTCGTTCCGGCAGGTCTTGTTGGAAACTGGCAAAGAGAGTTATTTACGCTTTTTAACCTGCCCTTTTACACAGTCAGCGGAAATGACTTGCGGTACGGCAACCCTTTTGTCGGAGAGCAGAGCGACCGTGTAATAGTTAGCATTGATACCCTGACCAGCCCCCGGGTTTTTGAAAGGTTGAGGCATCCCGATGTTTTACCCTACGACCTTGCCATTTTCGACGAAGCTCATAAGTTGTCTGCTGACTGCGGTAAAGACCTGCGAGTCCGAAAGACGGACCGCTACTGCCTTGCTGAAGCGCTGGCGGGCATTGTAACACATGACGAAAAATGGCTATTGAACTGGAGCGCCCAGCATATTCTTCTTCTCACTGCAACCCCGCACATGGGTAAAGATTATCCCTACTACGCACTATGGCGTCTGCTTGAACCCGAAATCCTGACTACGCGGGAGGCTTTTAGCGAATATCCGTTTGAACAACGCTCTGTTCATTTCATCCGCCGGACCAAGGAAGAAATGGTGAATATGGATGGCAGCCCGCTTTATCCTGACAGAATTTCAAACACATTTAGCTATACCTTAACCCAGGGAGCACTTAGCGAACAGACGCTATACGATGAAACCACGGATTATCTCCGTTTTGTTTACAACAAAGCAAAACTTCTGAACCGGGAAGCAGCACGTCTTGCCATGAGCGTATTTCAGCGCCGGCTGGCAAGTTCGACATTCGCCCTTCTCAGGTCGCTTGAACGCCGGATGGAAAAACTGGATATGCTTATTGAAGACCTTCAGAGCGGCAGGTTGAGTGATGAGCAACTGTTTGCCGGGCAACAACGCATTTCCGATGCGGACGACGTACTTGCCAACAAAACCGCTGACGATGAAAATCCCGGGGAAGGTTATGAAGAAAACGAACTATCTGAGCGTAAACTGCTGCAGGGGGTTATCGCAACAAATCTCACAGACCTCCTGGCTGAAAGAGACGAGGTGCAAAGAATACTTGATGTTGCGAAAAAGGTTTATGAGTCGGGACACGAGTCGAAATTTGAACGGTTGAGAGAAATAATAACCGACCGGGAGTATGCAAACGAAAAAATTATCATATTCACTGAACACCGGGACACGATGGAATTTATTGTCAGGCGCCTTGGCGGATTGGGATATACCGGCCAGATTGCCCAGATTCACGGCGGAATGAGCGCTCAAACAGACCCTTCAACGGGTTTCAGTGAGCGCGACCAACAAGTGGAAATTTTCCGCAAACCCGTATCGGAAGGGGGTGCAAGATTTCTTGTTTGCACCGATGCCGCCGGCGAAGGAATCAACCTTCAATTCTGCTGGATAATGGTCAATTATGATATCCCTTGGAACCCTGCAAGGCTTGAGCAGCGAATGGGGAGAATTCACAGATACGGACAGAAACACGACCCGGTTGTAATCCTTAACCTTGTTGCCGCCCGGACCAGAGAGGGCAAGGTTCTCAAGGTATTACTTGAAAAATTGGAGAAAATACGCAATGAACTCCAATCAGACAAGGTTTTTGACTGTATCGGCCGCATATTTCAGGATGTTTCCATAAAACAGTACATGGAACTGGCTGTCACAGGAGAAGCAGACGATGTTGCCCGTCAGCTGGATGGGCGCCTTACAAAAGAACAGGTACAATCCCTTGTCGCCCGTGAAAAATCACTTTACGGCTCCGGCGGAGATGTAGCAAAAGAACTTCCGCGACTTCGCATGAGCCATGAAAAGGAAATTTATCTCCGGCTGATACCCGGTTATGTCCGTCAATATATTCAACAGGCGGCACCGCTGCTGGATATTGAAATAGAAGGAGATATGGCCGCCACTTTCACTTTCCGCCCGGTGCGCATGGGAGCGATGGACCCTCTGCTGTCCGCACTGGAACTTTATCCTCAGGGCACAAGGGACAGGTTTTCCATTACGCGGCAAGAGGATGCCAAAAATACCATCTGGCTTCATCCCGGCGAGCCCGTGTTTGAACGGTTCCGCGATTTGATGCGCAGCCGTCTTTCAGACGAGGGAAGACGCGGTGCAGTCTTCGTTGACTCCGCTGCCGAAAAACCGTATCTTTTTCATCTGGCGCTTCTTTCTGTCATTCGTAAGGCTGAACCAGAGATACCTGAATTATCAAACGATGAAACGCTGGATTGCCGGTTGATTGGCGTAAAACAAAGCGAAGGAGCGGAAATCTCAATTTGTCCGGTGGAACACCTTTTGCTGTTGAAAGAAGGCAGTGGAATTCCCGCAGAAGCTCAACGTCTTGCGGCAATAGCTGAAAAAGAGAAAGAGTCTGCATATTCATTCCTTGCCGAACGTGTAGCCAGAGAAATATCCCTTGATTACAAAAACCGGCTGCTGGAGGTTCTGCCTGAAAGGGAGAATCTTGTACAGCGGGGATTTGCCTACCAGGAAGCTTCTCTTGCAACTGCCCGGGCAAAGCATACCGAGAAAGCGAGGAAAGGCAATCGTAAGGCTATAGAGGCTATAGAGCAAGTAAAACGCCAGCAGCGCGAATTGGCAGGTTACCTGAAAAAAACAATGAAAAGATTGCGAAGCGAACCGGAACTTGTTGCGACAGGGACGATTTCTTTTATATCTCATGCTCTTGTAGTGCCTTCAATCGAGCCGATTGACCTTCAGCAGCAGGATGCCAATGTAGAACTCATTGCCATGAAAATAGCGCAGGCATTTGAAGAAGCATGCGGAGCCGAAGTATTCGACGTTCATACTCCGGAACTTGCCCGTAAGATTGGACTTACAGAAAACCCGGGATTTGACCTGCTTTCAATCAGAGAAGAAAAAGAGAAGCGTGCCATAGAAGTTAAGGGACGGGCGTTGACGGTGGACATAGAAGTTTCAGCCAATGAATGGGCAAAGGCATGCAATATGAGAGACAGATACTGGCTGTATGTTGTATACGACTGCGCTACTTCAAACCCGCGCCTTGTCCGCGTTCAAGACCCCTTTGGAAGTCTGTTGGCAAAAGAAAAAGGAAGCGTTTTGATAAGCATGGCGCAAATTGACGGAGTGGGAGAGATATGACATGTCTGCAATGATTGGAAAAGATGTATCGGAATATAGGGAAAACAGGATTCTATTGACAGAATATGTTGAATCGTGGTATTATATGTGTGAAATTACCACCCCTGTTAGCTTCGGCGAAAGGGCGCGGAGCCGTTCCTTAGGGAGCGGCTCTTGCATTTTTTGGGGGTGGGCATGAATACTTATTTCTATGTTGATGCCTTCAACCTCTATTACGGCTCCTGCCGCAACACTCCCTACAAATGGCTTGATTTGGAAAAGATGCTTGCCATTATATTCCCCAAAAACTCCATAGGCAAAATAAAATATTACACAGCGCGCATATCGCCCCGGCCGCATGACCCTGACCAGCCGATGCGGCAGGAGATTTATATGCGTGCGTTAAGAACCATTCCCAACCTTGAAATATATTTCGGACATTTTCTTACGCATCCTGTTTTTCTCCCCCTTGTAAATCCGGTTCCCGGTAAAAATCCGTATGTTGAGGTCTTCAGGACCGAAGAAAAAGGTTCCGATGTAAACCTGGCGACACATCTTCTTCATGATGCATACCAAAACTGTTTTGATTGTGCTATAGTAGTAAGCGGGGATTCGGACCTTCTTGAACCTGTTTGCATTGTTAAAAACAAATTGAAAAAACCTGTCGGTGTGCTTAACCCTCAGAAGAAACTGTGCAAGGTTTTGATTAAAAACGCTACATTTTACAGACCTCTGAGAGAGTCAGTCCTGGCAAGGAGCCAATTCCCGGAAACCATGACTGATGCTCAGGGAATTTTCACAAAACCCAAATCATGGTGATATTATGGATGATAAAACAAGGCTGATTGAACATGCTTTTCCCCTGAAGCAGACTTCACTGGATTCTGTCCATGAAAAAAATGTGCGGCATGGACATATTTCAACGCTGCATATCTGGCCGGCACGGCGCCCGCTTGCCGCCTGTCGGGCCGCCCTTATTGCCACACTCCTGCCGGACCCCGGCACACCGGAGAAAAGAAAAGCGCTTTGCGAGAAAATCGCGGGAAAGGTTATCAAGAAGGTTGAGCGCAAGAAACAGCCAAACGGCGAGATTGTAGAGAGGGAAAAGGAAATTACTGAAGGAGGCATTCTCCACTGGGGCAGGGAAACCGAAAATAAGGAAACCCTTGAATGGTTCAGAAAGGAAATACAAAAAGCTTACGGGGGGAAAGCGCCGAAGGTTCTTGACCCTTTTGCCGGCGGCGGGGCAATTCCTCTTGAAGCCATGCGTCTCGGATGCGAAGCGACAGCCGTAGATATTAACCCCGTTGCATGGTTTATTCTTAAGTGCACTCTTGAATATCCCCAGAAACTTGCAGGAAAAACACATCCTCTGCCAGACTTCATTCTGAAAAATGAAGAGTTCATGGAATCCTTTTATAAAGCACATCCCCATCTTGTCGGAAAAACAAAGACTACCAAGAAACAGCGCGAAGAAGACGAAGAGCGCCTGAAAGGATTTGAGGCTTACAAAAGGGATAAGAACGACATGCCTGAAGCCGACCTGGCATGGCATGTCAGGGCGTGGGGGCAATGGGTTTTGGACAATGCCCGCAAAGAACTCGGCAGGTTCTATCCGACATATGCCGAGTGGGAGCCGATTAATAAGAACGACCATAAATCCTATGAAAAACAACCGCTGAAACTTATTCCTCTCAAAAAGGACGGAACACCGGATATAGATTCACTTAATGCCGAATTTAGCGAGGAATACCTTGCCGACAGTCGTAATCCTCGATGGGTAGCAAAACCGACCGTTGCCTACCTCTGGGCGCGAACGGTCAAATGCAAGAACTGCAGGGCAACAATCCCTCTTCTAAAAACCCGCTGGCTGTGCAAGAAGGACAAAAAACGCGTTCTGCTCAAGATGGAACCGAACAAGGATAAAACGGGAGTTGTTTTCGGGGTGGAAACAAATGTCCCCGTGCAGGGAGGAAATGCCGCCCAACGCCGTGAACATGACAAAAATATCGGGGCAGGTACAATGTCCCGTTCCGGTGCAAAATGCCCCTGCTGCAATGCTATCATGACAATGGTAGATATCCGCCAGGAAGGGCGTTCCGGAAGAATTGGCTCAGTAAATACTGCTGTTGTGGTGGATGGACAGAGAGGCAAGGAATATCGGTTGCCGACTGAACACGAGGTTAAATGTGCAGAAATAACAGAGAGCAAACTGAAAAGTGTTTTCTCTGATATCCCTTTTGGTATTCCCGATGAACCAATAACACAGGATGCTAAAGGTAGCACATGGTGTATTGAATATGGATTAACTCAATGGAGTAACGTATTTACATCGCGACAACTTCTATCATTAGGCACATTAGCAAAAAATATTCAAATTGCCCGGATAACAATGCAGAAATATGACTATTCCACAGAATATATTCAAGGGTTGATTCCATATCTGTGTTGTATTTTCAATAGACAGGCTGACTACCTTTCAACAGTTACGATATGGCTTCAATCTCTTGAAGCTGTTGCGCATACCTTCACACGCTTTGCTTTACCAATAAGTTGGGATTTTGTAGAAACTAATCCGTTAAGCGGACTTACGGGTGATTTATCAGGAGCTTCTGAGTGGGTTGCAAAAGTTATAGAAAGACTCCTTCTATCTGCTGAAAAAAAACCTATGCCCAATGTTATCAATAGTTCATCAAAAGAATCAAATTATTTAAGCACCTTTGATGCCATAATCACTGACCCTCCATACTACGATGCAATTCCTTATTCTAACCTGATGGATTTCTTTTACGTTTGGCTTAAGCGTTCTCTTCAGGGACTTTCTGCGGAACTTGATTTTGCATTTAAGGAACCCCTTTCGCCAAAATGGGATAATGAGAAAAATGATGGTGAAATTGTTGATGATGCAAGCCGCCACGGCGGTGATAGGGTAAAATCTAAATCTGCCTACGAAGACGGTATGGCACGAGTATTTCAAGGATGCAACAATGTACTAAAGCCAGAAGGAAGAATGGTTGTTGTATTTGCCAACAAACAGGCAAATGCTTGGGAAACTCTTGTTTCAGCACTCATACGAACTGCTTTTGTTGTTGACGGCAGTTGGCCGATTCAAACTGAAAGAGAAACTCGAATGCGTGCTTTATCTGCCTCTGCTTTGGCATCCTCTGTCTGGCTCGTTTGTAAAAAACGTCCGGAAAATGCCCGACCCGGGTGGGATAATCAGGTTCTGGAAGAAATGAAAAAGAACATCAGGGAAAAACTTAGAGAATTCTGGGATGCGGGAATTCGCGGGCCTGACTTCGTCTGGGCGGCAACAGGGCCTGCACTGGAAGCATACAGCAAACATCCGGT
>DAOQVZ010000130.1:0-7073 GCA_035341815.1 bacterium | reverse complement strand
AGAATATTTACGCGGTAGGCGATGTAAACGGTAAATACCAGTATGCTTATACAGCCACCAGGGAAGGAGAAACTGTCCCCCCCAACATTCTGGGCAAAAAAACCGAAATGGATTATTCAAACATACCTTCCACGGTTTTCACCTCCCCCGAAATGAGTTTTTGCGGCCTCACAGAAAAAGAAGCCGCCGCAAAAGGACTGAAGGTCAAAACGGGAAAATTTCCTTACACTATCCTTGGAAAAGCATATACAAGCAAGCATAACGAAGGGCTGGTAAAAGTCATAGCAGATGCAGGCACGGAAGAGATACTGGGAATTCACATGATAGGACAAGGGTCTACGGAACTGGTAGCTTTCTCAACCCTTGCAATTAAAAAGAGCATGAAGATTGCCGACCTTGAAAAGGTTATATACTGCCATCCAACATATGCCGAAGGTATCATGGAAGCCGTGGAAGACGTAAACAAAAAAAGCATCCATTTGCCCCCGCAAAGAAAATAAATCATGGACCTGCCGGCTGTTATTTTGAAAATAAAATTTCCCGTGCTGCCTTCAGTCCTTTTTCGATATCCACGGGGAAACCCATTTCAAAAAGGCCTACTCCTATTGAGGAAATAGCTGTCAAAGCATCAAAATTGTCCTGCCAGCCGAGATGAGAAATCCTCATTATCCTGCCTTTGAGCTTATCCTGTCCCCCTGCTATGGAAATACCGTATTTAGTCCTTAAAAGTTTTACGAGTTTTTCACCGTCCACGTTATCCGGCAATAATATTGCAGTCAGGGCGTCTGAGGGAGATTCTGAAAATATTGCAAGTCCTGCCTCCTTGAATGCTTCCCTTGTAGCCATGGCTCTCCTGCTATGTTCTTCCCATATTTTTTCCATGCCGGTTGCCTTTATTAATCCGAGAGCCTTCTGCAGGCCTGCAACCAGGGAAACGGGAATAGTATAGGGAAAATCGCTTTTCGAAATAGCTTTCCGGTATTTCTTTAGGTCAAAATAATACTTGGGAAGGTTTGAAGCTTCAGTTTTTGCCCATGCCTTATCACTTACCGAAATGAATCCCAGGCCTGGAGGAAGCATCAATGCTTTCTGGGAACCGGTAATGACAATATCAACCATCCACTCGTCCGTGAGACACGGTACGGCACCGAGAGCGCTTACGGCGTCAACGACAAGGATGGTATCTTTATAATTCGACACTGTCTCGCCTATCTCCCTGATGTCGAAATGAGTTCCGGTTGAAGTTTCGCAAAGGGTAGCAAAAACGGCTTTTGCATCGGGATGTTCGTTCAGGGTCTTTTTTATCGCCCCCGGGGCCAGTTTCCTGCCCCATTCAAGTTCGACAGCTATAACATTCAACCCGTAGCTTAATCCTATTTCTTTAAATCTTTCTCCGAATTTTCCGCCTGACACGACTATGACTTTTTCCCCTTTTGAAAGAAAGTTAACAAAAGCGGATTCCATGGCTCCCGTCCCTGACGAGGCAAGGACGAGCACATCATTTTTGGTTTGAAATATGTACTTCAAATCTTCCAGAACCGCAACTGCTATATTCTTGAATTCATCCGTTCTGTGATGCATTACAGGCAAAGCCATCTCAAGCAGAATTTCTTCCGGTACAGATGTAGGACCGGGCGTAAAAAGCCTTTTTTTCAACATTTTCCTCCCCCTGACTAAGATTCCCTCTCTCAACTTTTCACAACTGCATACGAGGACTTGTCTTCCTGTATTCTTTCTTTATCTTTTTTCCAGCCTATAATGGCGAGTTCTATTACCTCGCTTATATTTTTGACAGGAGTAATATCAAGCTCATCTTTAACTTTTTTCGGGACTTCCCTGAGGTCCTTTTCATTTTCGGCCGGTATTATTATCTTTTTTATCCCTGAACGGTGCGCTGCAAGGATTTTAGATTTCAAACCTCCTATTTTAAGCACCTTGCCCTGCAGGGTAATCTCGCCTGTCATTGCTATATGGGCATCCACTGGTTTCCCCGTAAGGCATGAAATAAGAGCTACAGAAATCGTTATCCCTGCAGAAGGACCGTCTTTGGGTATGGCTCCTTCCGGAACATGTATGTGTACGTCAAGTTCCTTGTAAAAATCCTCCGAAATGCCAAGTTCCGCAGTATGTGCCCTGACATAACTGAGGGCGGCCTGTGCCGATTCCTTCATGACATCGCCGAGCTGGCCGGTAAGTATCAGATTGCCCTTGCCTTTCATGGTGAGAACTTCGGTGAAAAGAATCTCGCCTCCGTATTCGGTCCATGCCATTCCCGTCGCAACGCCCACTTTATGTTCTTTCTCACTTTCTATTGAAGAAAATTTTTCAGGGCCGAGATACTTTTCAATATTCTTGACGTTTATAGTATAGGGCCCTTCATTTGAAGTCTCCACAATCTTTTTTGTCGCCTTCCTGCAGGCATTAGCTATCTCCCTTTCGAGGTTTCTCACACCTGCTTCCCTTGTATAGCTCTTTATAATGCAGGAAATTGCGTCTTCTGAAAACCTGAGGTTTTTACCGGTAAGACCGTTTTCCCTGAGCTGCTTGGGAATAAGAAAATGCCTCGCTATTTCTTTCTTTTCCCATATGGTATACCCAGGCAGGGATATTATCTCCATCCTGTCGAGAAGGGCCGGAGGAATGGAAAATTCCGTATTGGCCGTCGTTATGAAAAGTATCTTCGAAAGGTCAAATTCTATTTCAAGATAATGGTCGGAAAAGGAAATATTCTGTTCGGGGTCGAGGACTTCAAGCAGCGCGCTTGCCGGGTCGCCCCTGAAATCTTTTCCCAGTTTGTCAATCTCATCAAGAAGAAATATGGGATTGTTGACATTCACCTTCCTTAGAGACTGTATTATTCTTCCCGGCATAGAACCTATATAGGTCTTTCTATGTCCCCTTATCTCGGCTTCGTCTCTCATCCCCCCCAGAGAAATCCTGACGCATTTTCTTCCCATGGCCCTGGCTATGGATTTTCCAAGAGACGTCTTTCCTACACCCGGCGGGCCGACAAAACATAGTATGGGGCCCTTCAAACCCTCCGCACGTTTCCTGACAGCGAGGTATTCAAGTATTCTCTCCTTGACCTTTTCAAGACCGTAATGGTCCTCGTTAAGTATTTTTTCCGCATGGATTACATCAAGATTGTCTTCCGTCTTATTTTCCCACGGAAGATTTATAAGCCATTCAAGGTATGTCCTGATAACAGTGGCTTCGGGAGAAAGCGGCATTGTTTTCGAAAGACGCAGAAGCTCTTCGGCGGCCTTGTCCCTGGCATTCTGCGGCATATTAATCTTCTTTATTTTTTCCCTCAGCTGGGAAACTTCGTCGCTATCCCCTTCTTTGCCAAGTTCTTTCTGTATCTCCTTGAGCTGTTCGCTGAGGAAATACTGCTTCTGTGTATCTTCTATCTTTTTGATTACCTTGTTCTGTATTTTCTTCTGAACCTCCAGAACACCTATCTCGCTGTTAAGCGTATCTATGAGAAATTGAATCCTTTCTTTTATGGGAATTGTCTCAAGTATCCTGGCCTTATCTTTCAGCTTCAGAGGCAGGTATCCTGCAATAGTATCTGAAAGCCTTGCGGCATCGTCAATGGAAGAAATGGTCGAATAAAGCTCCTTGGGAACAGCCGTGTTCAAATCAAGATACTTGTCCAGAAGCTCAAGTGCAAAACGCATGAGAGCTTCGTTTTCCTTGTTCTTTTCGGATGACTCCCTGACCCTTTCTGTCGAAACAGTATAAATCTTTTTGTTCTTTACAAAATCGTTTATGAGAACCCTGTCCAGGACTTCCACGAGAATCTTCATGACACCGCTTTGTTCCCTGACGCTCTGGATAATCTTGACAGCCACTCCAACAGTGAATATATCGTTGAACGCAGGGTCGTCAACCTGGGGGTCTTTCTGGAAAACAACTATAAGGTTGTCCTCATTGGCAAGGGCCTCTTCAACGGAATTAAGTGAACGTGTCCGTCCCACGAGAAGGGGAACAACCATGTTGGGAAATACAACCAGGTCCCTCAAGGGTATTGCGGGCTTTGTTTTATATTGATTTTTTTCAGTTTTTTTTAGTATGGCCATTTTTTATTTGTGCAATTTTGGAAGAATGTATAATTCTATCTCCCAGTCCGTATTTAACAGCTTCCTGGGCATTCATGAAGTAATCTCTTTCCGTGTCCGCAGCAATTGTTTTCACCGGCTTGCCCGTGTGTAAAGCCAGGGTTTCGTTTACAATATTCCTCAGTCTGATTATCTCGTTTGTGTGTATGCTGACGTCAGTGGCTGTCCCTTCCACCCCGCCCCAGGGCTGGTGTATCAAAACCCTGCTGTTGGGCAGAAGGCATCTCTTGTTTTTTGTGCCTCCCGCAAGCAGGATTGCCCCCATACTTGAAGCCTGCCCTATGCAATATGTCGCAACGTCACAGGAAACAAACTGCATGGTATCATATATTGCAAGACCCGCCGTTATGGCGCCGCCCGGCGTATTCAAATAAAGATTTATATCCTTTTTTGCATCTTCGTTCTGGAGAAAAAGAAACTGTGCTATAACTATGTTTGCCAAATGGTCGTCTATGGCAGACCCTATGAAAATTATTCTGTCTCTTAACAGTCGTGAATAAATATCGTAGGCGCGTTCGCCTCTTTCTGATTCTTCAATCACCAGGGGTATCAGCTGGTTTTTCATTTTGTCTGTATCCTTTTTTCTTCTTCGGGCAGAATAACCTTTTCTATTTTCTGGGAACTTCCTTTTAAAAGATTGAATGCCTTGTCAATCCTTATTTCATCTTCCATATCCGGCAGTTTCCCTGCCTTTTCAAGCTTATCCTTCACTTTTTCAAAGGGTTCGCCCACCGAACGGCTTAAACTCTCGATTTTTTCATCCAACTCTTTTGGAGTAACCTCTATTTTCTCGAGTTCGGCTATCTTGTCCAGTACAAAATATTTTCTTATATCCTTTTCCGCAATCGGTTTAACCTTCTCAAATATTTCTTTCGCTATTTTTTTCTTTTCCTCTTCGCTCTTGTTCTTAAGGTCAAGATTCCTGAAATGGTCCTCAGTATATTTAACAGCTCTTTCTTCCACAAGCCTTTCCGGAACAGGGCAATCAGTTTCCCTCAAAACGCCTTCCCATAACTCCTGCTCTTCCTGCATTGCGGCTTCCATCTTACTGTAATCTTCGAGCTGCCCTCTTATCTTTTCTTTCCATGCGCGTCTTTTTGACGGGTCAATTACAGCGGCGGAAAACTCGGGTTTTTTCTCCCACTGTCCCAGAACTTCTTCAACCTTTTCTTCGGTTACTGTTTCAGGTTTCCTTTTTCTGACTGGAATATCCCTGTATTTCTTTATTACAACATCCGGCTTTATCTCTGTGTATGCCTTGAATTTAAGACCCTCATCGTTTAAGTTTACATCGTATACTGAAGGTTCAACAACGACAGATATATTTTTTTCTTTTATAGCCTCAAAATACAAATCCGGAATAAGCCTTTTCAGCAGGTTCTCTCTTATCGATTCTGCAAACTTGATTTTTACAATTTCTTCAGGAACTTTGCCTTTTCTGAAACCTTCAACAAGCGCATCTTTCTTTATTTCCCTTATTATATTATTCTTCTCGGTTTCCACCTTCTCCCTGTCCACATCAAACACAAGTTCTCTGCCCAATTTTGATTTTTCAATAACTTCAACTTTCATTTTTTCTCCGATTGATTTTTAGATGATAAAACAAGCTCAAGGTTTCATTACCCTGATTTTAACCTTGCTTGAAACTAAATTCTGGAATTCAGTATTATGCATGAAGAGCGGGGTACGGGAATCGAACCCGTATAATCAACTTGGAAGGCTGATGTTTTACCATTAAACCAACCCCGCAAAAAAAGCGACTGCACAAAATTTCGATTCCTCACTGCCAGACCTGCTCACCCGGGAGTTCCTTTTATTGAAAACAACGAACCGGGATAAAAAAAACAAGCGAGAAATGACAGTCCCTCACTTTGAAATTGTATCAGGTGAGAGATTTCCCTCTCCTTGAAACCATGAATCGGGATAAGTGGGCAGGGGAGGATTCGAACCTCCGAAGGCGTAAGCCGCCAGATTTACAGTCTGGTGCGATTGGCCACTCCGCAACCTACCCTTTGAATAGAGCAATAAAAATGGTTGAGGTAATTCTCAACTGCATTCCATTTGAAATTTATTATACAATAAATGCCCGTTCCGCCGCAAAGATTGTATCCTTTGAGACCCTCAAGGAAATGTGGGCACCTTTCCTGATGGTTCCAGCTTTTCGCTTAAAGCGAACATGCTGTCCCCATTCAGCCTTGGTTCCCAATTTTATAGTGTTGGCTCAAGGATAATTAATCGTCACGCACGGAACAGGCAATTATATTTTACCTTCTTTTACAAAAAATGTAAAATGTATAGTGTAAACCAAGATATACATGGAAACATTTATAAATGATACTATACACTGCAGACTCCGAAGAAACCATAAAACTTGGAATGGCGCTTGCCTTCTTATTGAATAAAGGAGATATAGTAGCATTCACAGGAGACCTCGGAAGCGGCAAGACAACGATGATTAAAGGTATTGTCGCTAACCTTACGGGGAAAAATGCAACAAGCCCGACTTTTGTTCTTGTAAACGAATACCCGGGAAAAATACCGGTTTTTCATTTTGACCTTTACAGGATAAAATATATCCGTGAACTTTCAACAATAGGATGGGACGAATATCTCGGAAAAGGCATAATGCTTGTTGAATGGGCAGAAAAGATAAAAAAACTGCTGCCAGGAAAAACAATCTTTGTAAAGATTGAGCCGGTGAGAGGGAAAAGGAGAATCTCGATATCCGGGTTGAAAAAACGGAAATTGCTCATCGTTAAAGAGATGCAAGAAAAAAAAAGGGTAAAGGATTAAAAGAGATAAATCATAACCCCTCACTATGAAAGAAACGCATGGCTGAGTTCGGGGTAAAGAAGTTAAAAATACTTGAAAATCGAAAGTGGAAAATAGACTGCAATCGAGAAGAACCTCAATCAAATCTCGATTTTCGATTCTCGATTGCTCTATAAACCC
>DAOQVZ010000129.1:0-7139 GCA_035341815.1 bacterium | reverse complement strand
GAAGGAAAGCTATCCGGAAGAATCAAGAAAACCTTTTGTCAGGAAAGCGACAATCATTGAAGATTGTTCGAGAAGAGATTTTACTATTAATGCAGTAGTGGAAAATCTTGTAACAGGAGAGATTTTTGATTTTTTTTCAGGAAGGGAAGACATGAAAAAAAGGATTCTAAGAACCCCTGTCGACCCGTCTAAGACATTCTATGATGATGCCCTGAGAATACTCAGGGGTATCAGATTTGCCGCAAAACTGCAGTTTGAAATAGATGAAGAGACATTGGAAGGGATGAAAAAAAATGTTTTCAGGCTTAAGATAATAAGCCAGGAGAGGATTACAGACGAACTGTTCAAGATACTTGAACTCCATATCCCTTCAAGAGGTTTATACCTGATGGACCGGACAGGCGTACTTGACGTTATTCTTCCCGAGGTATCGGAGCTGAAGAACCAGTCGGCAGATAATTGCAAGGAGCTTTTTCCCCACACATTGAAAGTCCTGGACAATGTCAGCAGGCATACAAAGAACACGAATCTGAAAATGGCGGCGCTCCTGCATGACATAGGCAAACCTAAGACCTTCAGGGAGGAAAAAGGAAAAGTGAGTTTTCACAGGCATGAGTTTGTCGGGGAGAGAATGGCCTATAATATATGCCGGAGGTTGAGAGTTTCAGAAGAAAATACCAGGTTCATCGGATTTCTTATCAGGTATCACCTGAGGCCACATCTTCTTGCAAAGGAAAACCCTACAGACAGCGCTCTAAGAAGGTTTATAAAGGAAACAGGAAAGAATATGAAACCTCTTTTTACTCTTGCAAAAGCCGATATCACGAGTAATAATATGACCAAAATTGCGAGCGGCGTTAAACAACTGGAAATCTTGCAGAAAAGAACGGAGGAACTTAACAGAAAAGACAGGCTCACCTCGTTCAGGCTTGCCGTCGACGGTTACAGGATTATGGATATACTTGAACTTCCGACCGGAAGAAAGGTCGGGTTTGTCAAGGATTATCTCGAAGACATGGTAATGGACGGATTTATTGAGAACAAGAAGAGGATACTTACAAAATTTCTGAAGGAAAGCAAAAGTGATATTCTGAAGCATGTCTTGAAAAAAGAAAATGAATAAAAGAGAAAATTTATGGGCTCCGTGGCGGATAGGTTATGTGGGAAGTCCACAAAAGAAAGGGTGTTTTCTGTGCAGTGTCCGGAAAGACGGAAATGACGGGAGTAATTTTGTTTTATACAGGGGCAGGCACGCTTTTGCCGTTCTTAATCTCTACCCATACAATAACGGTCACATAATGGTTGTTCCAAACAGGCACATAAGGAATTTTGAAAACCTGAGGGAGGATGAAGAAAAAGAATGCATGGCAATAATCAGGGCAACCCTTAAAATTTTAAAGAAGATTTTGAAGGCTGAAGGTTTTAATATCGGTTTGAATCTGGGAAAAGTTTCAGGAGCGGGACTTGAAAGCCACCTTCATTTCCATGTGGTTCCAAGATGGACGGGAGATACAAATTTCATGCCGGTCATAACTGGAACCAAGGTGATTTCTCAATCCCTGGAAGAACTTTATTCCATACTCAAAGGGGAATTTGAAGTTTTTATCAAAAGAGAGAAGAAAGGTTTTTGATTTGCGTATTTTCTTGAGAGATAATTATGTATATAGCGGATTTCCACATACATTCCAGGTATAGCAGGGCCACGAGCAAGAATATGGAGCTGGATGAACTTGCAAGATGGGCAGCTTACAAGGGTATAAACCTTCTCGGTTCTGCTGATTTCACGCATTTCCTTTGGTATCATGAGTTAAAAGAGAAGCTTGTGGAAACAGACAGGGAAGGCATATATAGCTATAAAGGTATAGATTTTATTCTGACTACAGAGGTGTCCCACATATACGAGAAACACGGAAGGACAAAAAAAGTGCACAATCTGATTTTTCTCTCTTCTGTTGAAAATGCGGGCAGATTTAACAGGATACTTGAAAGGTATGCGGACCTGAACAGTGACGGCAGGCCGATTTTAACTGTCGATGCAAAGGAAATTGTCAAGCTGGTTTTTGATGCGGATGAGAAGGGTTTTGTTGTGCCGGCCCATATATGGACTCCTCATTTTTCAGTTTTCGGTTCCAATTCGGGATTTGATGCAATTGAAGAGTGTTTCGAAGATATGACAAATGAGATATTTGCCCTTGAAACCGGTTTAAGCAGCGACCCTGCCATGAACTGGATGGTGTCTGCTCTTGACAGGTTTTCTCTCATATCAAATTCGGACGCACATTCTCCCTGGAAAATTGGCAGGGAAGCGAATGTTTTTGATGCGCCGTTCAGTTTTGACGAACTTAGAAGCATATTGAAATATAGAAATAGCAAAAGGTTCCTTTATACTGTGGAATATTTTCCCGAAGAGGGGAAATATCATTTTGACGGACACAGGAACTGCAATATCTGTTTCTCTCCCGAGGAGTCTCTGGAAAAGGGGAATTTATGCCCGGTATGCGGCAGAAAATTGACCGTGGGTGTTTTACACAGGGTAAAAGAACTTTCTGACAGAAATTACGGGGAAAAACACAGGTATAGCATACCTTTCAAAAAGATAATACCTCTGTCACAGATAATAGGTTTTTCCATGAATAAGTCTGCTGATTCAATATCGGTCAGAAATAGATTGATTGAAATTTTGAACGTTGCGGGAAACGAGTTTTCTGTTCTAATTGAAACACCTCTCAAAGAACTCGCTGGCAGAATGGATGAAAATACTTTAAACCTGCTGAGCAGTATGCGTAAAGGCGAGGTAGAAATAAAACCGGGATATGATGGAGAATTCGGAAAAATCGAGATTTCAGTTGAATCTGATAAAAGTTCGGATACGCAATCCCTTTTTTGATTTTCTTTCAAGAAAGATTATCTGCCGGAAGCGTTCACTTTTTTTCAGAATCATATCTTTATTGTTACTGCCGTTATCCCTGTTTTACATGCTTTTGATAACTTTGAACAAATTTGCTGCCCGCCCGGAATATTATCCTTTTCCCGTTATAAGCGTTGGCAATATTACAGCAGGGGGTACAGGTAAAACTCCCATGGTACTCCATCTTTCAGAAAAATTGAGAAACTGCGATTATGAAGTGGTAATACTGTCTTCTGCAGCGGGGAAAGCGCAGAAGAATGGCTCTCATTCTGAGCGGGATGATGAACTCAGAATGCTCAGAGAAAAACTGCAAGGAATAAGAATAAGGCCTAAAAACAGAGATAACCTGCGGGTTTTGAAAGAGAGTCAGTGCGTAAGGAAAATCGCAGCTGTTATTGATGACGGTTTTCATACCCACAATATTGGAAGAGATATAGATATCTTAATGATTGATGCGGCAAATCCTTTTGATAATCGCCTTGTTATTCCCTCGGGCCTTCTGAGAGAACCTGCTTCGGCCATAAGAAGGGCCGATGTTTTCATACTTTCCCATCCTTACATGGTTTCCAGGAAGCAGCTTGATTCTCTTGCATTTAAATTGAAAAGGTTAAATAAACCCGTTTATATCATGGATTATGAGATTACCGGCTTGAAAAACGAAAAAAGCAGCCTTCCTTTTTACGAAATAGCAGGCAGGGAAGTTACGGCAATTGCAGGTATTGGAAACCCGTTCAATTTTTTTGCACTTATGTCAGGACTTGGCACGCGAAAAATACATGCTTTTGTATATCCGGACCATTTTTCATACCGTAGAAGCGATATTAAAAAAATTTTATCCGAATTCCGGAAAAACGGCACTTCGCATATAATAACTACCGAAAAGGATTATACAAAGTTAAAAATGTTCGATGAAGAATTGCCGCTTTTCTATCTGGAAATCAAAAGCAGGATAGATAATTTTTATGAAATGGAAGATTTTGACACTTTCATGCTTTCTATGTTAAAATAGAAAATCTTCCAAATAACGTTTGGTCTTTTAGAAATTTACAGTTCGTTACCTAAAATTTAGGATTTCTGATTATCCATGGGGGGATATATGGGATTCGGACCTGTCAAATTTGTAAATGAGAAAGTGGGCGAGCTTCAGAAAAAAACGGAAGGCAGAAAAGTTCTTGTTGCGACATCCGGCGGAGTTGACAGTATGACCTGTGCGACTCTTGCAACAAAAGCTATAGGAAAAAACCTGATAATATTATATCTTGACAATGGCTTGATGAGGCAGGGAGAAACCGAGGAAGTTAACGATTTTTTTGCAAAAATGAAAATAGAGCTGCAGATATGGGACGTGAAGGAAAAGTTCTTTGAGGCGCTCAGGGGCAAGACAGACCCCGAAGAGAAAAGAATAGCGTTCAGGGATGTTTTTTACAAGACCCTGAGGCAGGCGATAAAGAGTTATTCGGCAGAATTCCTCATACAGGGAACTATTGCGGCAGACATAGTTGAAACCCAGAAAGGTATTAAAACCCAACATAATGTTCTTTCACAGATAGGAATAAATCCTGCAAACTATGGATTGAAGATACTGGAACCCTTAAAGGAATTGTACAAACCGCAGGTCAGGCTTGTTGGAAAACAGCTTGGTCTTCCGAAAAAAATCTTTGAAAGAAGACCTTTTCCCGGTCCTGCTCTGGCGACAAGAATAATAGGAGAAGTAGTGCCTGAAAGGGTTGAAAAGGTAAGAATTGCCACAATGATAGTCGAGGATATAATAAAGGACAAAAACGTATTTCAGGTTCTGGCGGTTCTCTTTTCAGACAGAGCCACGGGAAATGTAGGAGGCAAGAGGGTTTACGGAGATATTATCGCCATAAGGGCAGTCGAATCAAAGGATGCAATGACTGCCAGCCCATACAAAATCTCATGGGCTAAGATTGAGAAAATAAGAGATAGAATACTTGCGGAGGTTCCAGGCGTTGTAAAGGTTCTGTACGATGTCACTCCAAAGCCTCCGAGCACGATAGAATATATCTGAAAATTTGCGGATTACAAACAAAAATCAAATGATAAAAAATCCTTTTTACAGCGAAAATTGCGGAATATTCGGTTTATACTCTTCAAAAAATACAGAAACGGCAAAAGGCATATACTACAGTATTTTTAAACTTCAGCACAGAGGACAAAGATATTGCGGTATTGCTGTTTGCGGCAAAGAAATCAATCTGATAACTCACAAAGGTTTTGTAAGGCATACCTTTACCTCGGAAGAGCTTGGTTCTCTTGAAGGCTCTTTCGGCATAGGGCATACAAGTCTAAAAGAAAGACAGCCCGTAATTCTTGTTTCAAGGATGGGCAAATTTGCAATAGCTTTCAGCGGCAATATCATTAACAGCCGTGAATTGCGCGAAGATTTGATGCAAAAAGGCCATTCTTTCAGTACGGAAACAGACATAGAGCTTCTGGGTAAGATTATTTCATGCGAGAAAGATTTTTGCTCCGGCATATTGAGCCTCGGCAAAAAAATAAAAGGTTCATACAGCCTTGTAATCCTTTCAAAAGACGGTATTTATGCTGCCAGGGACCCTAAAGGTTTCAAGCCTCTCATCCTGGGTATGAACAAAAACCATTTTGCAGTTTCCTCCGAATCCAGGCCTTTTGACCTTCTCAATATTGAAATTTACAGGGATGTTAAACCGGGTGAAATAGTTTTCATTGATAATGACGGTATAAGAACGATAGGAAACTGCGAGTGTTCCAGGTCGTGTTTCTGTGCTTTTGAATGGGCATATATTGCCTCAGTTGACTCGGTTATAGAAGGCATACCTGTAATGAAAGCAAGGGAGAGTTTCGGCAGTAAACTGGCAATAAATGACAAGAACCTCCCGGCAGATATAGTTGCATCTGTTCCTTTCTCAGGTATAGGGTGCGCTCTTGGATACCATAAGGAATCGGGTATTAGATACGAAGAAGTTTTTCTCATAGACAGGTTTGCAAGCAGGAGTTACACTCCCTTGACCCAGGAAAGCAGAGATGAAGAAGCCATGATAAAGCTTTCGGTTATAAAATATAATGTAAAAGGGAAAAAAATAGTTCTTTGCGACGATTCTATTGTAAGAGGTACCCAGATAAAATTCAAAGTGAAAGAATTGAAAGAAGCCGGTGCAAAGGAAGTACACGTAAGAATTGCCTGTCCGCCTCTTGTTGCCCCGTGTTTCTACGGAATTTCAACACGTTCATATGAAGAGCTTGCTGCCAAGAAATTTTCTGTCAGGGAGATACAAAAAAAAATTGGGGCTGACAGTCTTAAATACAACTCTCTTGAAGATTTTGTTTCAGCGATTGGGTTGCCTGCGAACAAGCTCTGTCTCTCATGCTTTACTGGAGAAATGGTTAAGGACCATGAAAAGTAAAATAATTCTGGAAACTGGGGAATCTATCGAAGGATTCCGGTTGTCAAAATCTCTTGGCTGTAAAATCGGAAGAATAATATTTGATACAAGAGTTGTAGGATATGAAAAAGTTTTAACCTGTCCGGAATACAGCGATAAAATAGTCTGTCTGTCATATCCACTGATTGGCAATTATGGCATCAATTACGAGGATACTGAAACCAGGAATGTTTTTCCTGCAGGTTTGATAATATCCGAGTTGAGCCTTATGTACAGTAATTACAGGGCTCATACTTCATTTGAAGATTTCCTTTCAAACACAAAGATATGTGCCGTAAGCGGAATCGACACTCAATATATCACGGGAAAGGCCAGGGATAGCGGAAATCTTTGGGGAGCTGTCGTGCCTGGTGATGTGGACATCAAAAAAACACTTTATGAAATCAAGGTAAAAAAAGAGTCTGGCCAGGAAGAATTTCCCCACTGTTATGTCCCTGAAGAAAGAAAGGGCATTCAAGTTGCAGGCAGGCCTGAAATAGCAGTTTTGAATCTTGGATTGAAAAACAGTGAAATATCCTTTCTTGAATCTTCCGGATACGGATTGAAGATTGTGGATATGGATGAAGAAGAAATGTATAGTAAGATTGCATCGTCGGACGCTCTTTATATCTCTTCGGGGCCTGAAAGCTATTCTCTGGTAGTGAGAATATGCGGCCTGCTCAGAAAATGTGTCGGGAAATTGCCTGTTTTAGGTGCGGGCCTCGGGCATCTTGTTCTCGGTATTCTTCTTGGAGGCGAAGTATCCGGCAGTTTTGTCAATCATTACGGAGTTAACCATCCTGTTG
>DAOQVZ010000128.1:0-7184 GCA_035341815.1 bacterium | reverse complement strand
AAAATCAGTTTTAAGGGCGCTCTGGCATTTTGGCGTTTACGGCGAAGCGATAGACCTTGCCCGCCTTAGAATTTCTTCTCATGAACTCGAAGATGTCCACCTTCTTATACTTGCCCAGGAAGGAATAGGAAAATCCCTGTGCAAAGAAGAAACAGATATTATTATCAAATCCGTATCCAGGGGAATGGGACTTCTGGTACTTGACGGATACCTGGATTGGTATCCTGTTTCATTTCTCAAAGATATGAGGATTTTTGCAGGCAAAAAATGTGAAATTTCTTCTCTGAAACTCAATGCAGGCAATGATGTGGCAGACCTTTTTGAAAAGGAAATCTTTTTAAAACAACCGCTTCCCGGATACGCTGTTTCGGATTTTGAAGGCTGGTCCACTCTCCTTGCAGACGGAGAAGGCAGTCCATCGGTAATTTACAGGAAGTGTGGAAAAGGCAAGGTAGTGTTTTTTCTTCTTTCCGCCGCCCTGTGGCAGAAGCAGTATCTCGGGTTTGGAGAGGGTCTTGACGGGGTTTTCCGCAACAGCATGGCATGGGCGGCGAAAAAACCGTATATTATGAAATCCATGCCGCCTTTTATAACTGCAAAATTTGACGACGTTTCCTTCAGCGGAAGCAGGACGATGAAGCAGAGGGATACCCTTGCAGGCTTGGGGTGGCTTGATACACTTAACAGGTACGGGTTTATTCCCAATATAGGTGTTTTTATTGAAGATATACAGGATGAGGATGCGAAAAGGTTCCGGGAAAAAGAACGAAGTGGACTGGCGGAATTTTCTCCCCACGCTTTCGTTGATTTCCGTTACAGGGATAATGAGGACGAGTGTCCCATTTACCTGAAACACAACGGACAGGAGTTTACGTCTCAGGAATTGAAGCGGAATTTTGCAAGGGTGGATTCAAAATTTGAAGAGTGGGGAATAAACCCTGCGAAAACTTTGAACGCCCACTACCAGGAGATAGGGCTTAATTCGTTGCCGTTAATAAAGGAAAGGGGTCAAAAGTACCTGATGACCCCCATAAGGCTGGGAAAGGCATGGTCAGACCCGCAAGCCCATTCATGGGATTGTCCGCCCTATGGCAAGCCTGGTTTTTCTCTGGGGCAAATGTACGAGGATAATGACTTTTTCAATGTTCTTTCCATACCGCCAAGGAAGGATGTGAACGTACCTACTTCTGATTTTCTTTACGGATGTACCGGGCTTCACGGGGAAAGTTCATTCAACAATGTGGAAAAAGCGATTGACAGGGCTGTTTTCCAGATAAAAAGAGGTCTTGAGACGGGTTTCTTCGGCTGTTTCATGACCCACGAGCAGAGAATATCCCAGCTTTCTCCGGAAGAGTGGAAAAAAATTATAAAAGGAATATCTGATTCAGTGGGAAGGATAACCCATATTATGAAAAGCTATGACGATATAAGCCGTTATGCCGAAAACAGGACTTTTTATTCCATAGAGGATGCCTTTTTCAGGGATGAGCTGACAGTCAGGCTTAAAGGCAGAAGCGGCATGCCTCAATACCTGTATCTGTTTGTTGAAGAAAACGGCAATGTAAAGGAAAGCTTTCTCAAAATACCCGAGTTTGAAAAATCCATAGAACTTAATTTCAGGATTTGAAACTTATCTGTTGACAGCATTAAATAATAAGGGTACAATTGATGTGTCCCTGGTGACCACAGCGGAAGGGCAACACCCGTTCCCATCCCGAACACGGCCGTTAAGCCTTCCAGCGCCAATGGTACTATCCGCGCAAGCTGATGGGAGAGTAGGTGTTGCCAGGGACATTTTTTTTTATATGAAAAGGCAGTTTCTATTACAGGCAAACCCAATGGAAAAAGAAAAACTTTTGAAAGACCTTTCATCTTTCGACCCGGATATCAGGAAAAAAAGTCTTAGCGATATTTCCTTTTTGATAAAAAAAGGCAGGATAAGAAAATCCGATAAACCGACACCCTGGATTAACCTGCATATCCACACTTTTCATTCTTTTAACTGCGAACACTGGTCTCCTTCCCGCGTTATTTATGAGGGATGGCATAGAAATTTGAAATACACCGGAACAGTTGATTTTGATACTCTTGCGGGCTTGGATGAAACACTGAGAGCTGGAAAAATTCTGGATGTGAGAGTTACAGGGGGATTTGAATCGAGGGTCCTTATTGACGAATGGAAAGATATCGTGATAAATTCTCCCAGCGAACCTGGAATTTACTATCTCTGCGGCAAAGGGTTTAAGAGAGCTCCTGCCGAAAATTCGGAGGAGGGACAATTTTTCAGCCATCTCAAGGATGTTGCCCATGATAGAAACAGGAAGGTTATAGAGAAGCTGAACAATTACCTGGGAGAAGTAAAGGTTGATTATGAAAAAGATGTTCTTCTGCTCACTCCTTCGGGCAATCCTACAGAAAGGCATATAGTTGAATCGTACATGAAAAAATCCGAAGATTTGCTTTCTGGAAAACATGACAGGTTTTGGTCAGAAATTCTTTCTGTGCCGGAATCTGCTGTGGAAGAAACCAGGAAGAAAAGGCCCGCAGGTTTTCTTGAAATGCTCAGGAAGGCCCTGATTAAGTTTGGAGGGCCCGGTTACATAGCGCCGGAGAAGGAAAATTTTCCCAGGCTGGAAGAAGTTACAGCTATGATAGAAAAAGCGGGAGGTATTCCTACGGGCACATGGCTTGACGGAAGCAGCAAGGGGGAAGAGGATGCGGGCAAATTTGTTTCTTTCTTGAAGGGTAAGGGCATAAGGGCCATAACCATAATACCCGAGAGGAACTATAATTTCAAGGACGTTACGGAGAAAGAAAAAAAGGTGAAAAAGCTGAATGAATTTATGCAGGCATGCATGGACATGAAGATGCCCGTGGTATGCGGAACTGAACTGAATAAAACAGGACAGCCGTTTGTTGACGATTTTACCAAATCGGAAATAACGGTATATCTTGATTATTTTCTTCAGAGCGCTTCTGTTTTTTTCTGAAAGAATTCTATGCCTTGGATTGACCTTGAAGTTGGCTGGTTTTGATGATGCATGAAAAGTATGGTATAATGAGTGACAAAATTCAAATATTGCCAAGTAGCGGAGGAATAACAATGAACAAAACTGAAACTGCAAAAAAGAAAGATATCGCAAAAAAATGGTACGTAGTGGATGCAACCGACAAGGTCCTGGGCAGGCTTGCAGGCGATACGGCAATGCTGTTGATGGGCAAGAATAAATCTGTCTGGACCCCCAATGTCGATACCGGAGATTTTGTGATAATAATCAATGCGGAAAAAGTCCGTGTTACCGGAAGAAAACTTACCGACAAGATATATTACAAGCACACAGGATATGTCGGAGGATTGAAAGAAGAGTCTCTCCTTTCCCTCAAAAACAGAAAGCCGGAATTTATCATAACCCATGCAGTCAAGGGGATGCTACCCAAAACAAAGCTTGGAAGACAGATGATAAAGAAACTGAATGTTTATAAGGGGAAAGAACATCCGCATAAAGCCCAGAATCCTGAACCGCTGAATCTCGGGCAGTAAGGCTGTTCTTGCAAAATCTCACAAAAGAGGCTGGCCCTCCTTATGTTTCCCGGCTTTAATTTGAATTATTCATGCCAGGAGGATATAATGAAAAATGTCATCAGGATTATAGACGTAACAAACAGGGACGGGGTACAGACTGCTCATCTGGGGCTTTCAAAACTCCAGAAAACCATGCTCAACTATTATCTCGACAAGATGGGTATATTTCAGAGCGAAGCAGGTTTTCCCGTTACCGGACACGAAATCAATTATCTCAATGCCAACCTGAAGCTTGCCAGGGAAAAAGCAATATACCCGATACGCATATCAGGATGGATGAGGGCTATTCCGGAGGATGTCGAAGCGGCTTTCAGAAACGTTCCCGGACTTGAGCATGTAAATCTATCCATATCCACATCCGAACAGATGATTGTCGGGAAATTCCAGGGCAAGATGAAATTCAAGGATGTTGCGAAATCCATGCAGAAGGCCATAAGGCTTGCAAGAGCCAAAGGTGCCAAAAGTGTCGGGATAAACGCCGAGGATGCTTCAAGAACAAAACAGCAGAGGCTCATTGAATTCGGAAAGATAGCCAGGGAGGAGGGGGCTGCCAGAATAAGGTACTGCGATACTCTCGGGTATGATTCCCCTTTTTCAATATACGACAAAATATATGAACTTGCAAAAGAAGTGCAGATTCCCATAGAACTTCATTGCCACAATGACTTGGGAATGGCCGTCGCCTGTTCGGTGGCCGGAGCAAAGGCAGCTGTTGACGGGGGAGTCGATGCTTATATCAACACAACTGTAAACGGGATGGGAGAACGCGCCGGCAATGCCGACCTTGTTTCCGTGATTCTTGCCCTGAAATACGCAGCCGGGTTTGCCGGTAAATACCTTTTGGATAAAAGTATAAATATGAAGATGGCGTGGAGAATTTCCCATTACGCATCGTATGCCTTCGGGGTGCCCGTGCCAATAAACCAGGTGGGAATAGGCAGAAATGCCTTCGCCCATTCTTCCGGCATACATGTTGACGGGGCTTTAAAGGACAGGAAGAACTATGAACTGTACGATTTCGAGGAGCTTGGCAGGGGCGAGCCCGAAATCATCGAAACAGGAAGGATGATATTGATGGGAGAGTACAGCGGCATCAAGGGTTTGAGAAACGTTTACGGCAAACTCGAGGTAAAATTCAGAGATGACGATGAAGCGCGAGATATTCTAAGCCTTGCAAGATATGCGAACGTTGTCAACCAGAGGCCCCTGACCGACGATGAATTGATATTTATAGCAAAGCATCCTGAAGAGGTAAGGAAAATTTTAACCCTTCAGCCGTAAGCGATTTTCGGGAAAACAGATGGATATACTCAGTCTCTCTATAAGCCAGGCAAGCGAACTGCTGAAAAAAAAGGAGGTTTCCTGCCAGGAAATAATTTCAAAACTTCTTAATGCCCTGGATGAAAAGGAGAAAGATATAAGATGTTACCTGTCTGTCAACAAAAAAGCCCTTGAAGAAGCGAAAGCATCCGATGAAAGGATAAGGAAAGGTGAAAAAGCAAGACTTCTTGAAGGCATTCCTTTTGCCGTAAAAGATAACATATGTGTCAAGGGGATGCCTGCCACATGCGCATCCCGCATCCTTGAAAATTTCATTGCACCTTACGACGCAACGGTTATAAAAAAACTGAGGGACGAGGGCGCCATTATCCTTGGCAAGACCAATATGGACGAATTTGCATTCGGTTCTTCAACCGAAAATTCGGCATTTTTTACCACAAGAAATCCCCATGATGCGTCCAGGGTGCCGGGAGGTTCCTCTGGAGGTTCTGCGGCGGCAGTGGGCGCCAATCTCTGCTTTGGAGCTCTCGGGTCGGATACCGGAGGCTCCATAAGACAGCCGGCTGCTTTCTGCGGCGTTGTGGGATTGAAACCCACTTACGGAAGCGTTTCAAGGTACGGGCTTATTGCCTTTGCCTCTTCTCTCGACCAGATAGGTCCCCTGACGAAAGATGTAAAAGACGCCTGTCTCATAATGAATGTCATTGCCGGAAAAGACGCAAAAGATTCAACATCTCTTGATTTCACTTCTCCGGATTACACTAAATTTCTGCGCCATGATTTGAAAGGGTTGAAAATAGGAGTTCCTGATGAATACTTTGCTTCGGGAATAGAGCCTGACGTAAGAGATAAGGTAGAGAAAGCCATAAAGGCCGCAGAATCTCTCGGGGCAGTTATAGAAAAAATATCCATGCCTCATACGGGATACGGCATAGCCGTATATTATATAGTGGCCACTGCCGAAGCCAGTTCCAACCTTGCAAGATTTGACGGCGTACGGTACGGGTACAGGACGTCCAAATACCGAAATCTTCTCGAAATGTACATGAACACGCGTGGGGAGGGTTTTGGAAGGGAAGTGAAGAGAAGGATAATGATGGGAACGTATGTTTTGTCATCCGGCTATTATGAAGCCTATTACATGAAAGCGGAAAAGGTAAGAACGCTGATTAAAAAGGATTTTGACGAAGCTTTCAAAAAAGTTGATATTATTTTTACTCCGACAACCCCAGAGGTTCCTTTCAAGATAGGAGAAAAAAAGTCAGACCCTCTCAAGATGTACCTCTCTGATATTTTTACCGCAAATGTTAACCTTGCAGGGCTTCCTTCCATAAGCCTGCCTGCCGGATATGCAGGGCATCTTCCCGTGGGGCTTCAGATAATAGCTCCTCATCTGAGAGAGGACTTGCTTTTTCAAAGCGCTTCGGCCATTGAACAGCATTTCAAAAACTGAATTTTACCCGCCTCTTCTTTATTTCGGAAGAGACTATTTCACAAACCAGGTCAGCATATCTATAACAGACATATATTTCAAGTTTTTGTTTCCAAAGATAAAATAAGGGAAAATGGCTCCTGCTTGCGTTTCTTTTTTTAACGGCGGTGGAGAGTTTATCATACGGAGAGGGATGAAATCATGGAAAAAAGGTTTGAAGAAGGCCTTCTGCTTGCAGAAAAGGCAGGCAGATTTTTGAGGGAAAACAGGAACAGACCTCTGGTTGAGAAAAACTTTAATTACGATGTCAAGCTGAAGCAGGACAGGGAAAGTGAAGATATAATATTGAAGGGCATAGAGAACCTTTTCCCCGGGGATGGTTTCCTGTCCGAGGAGAGGGGCGGGAAGAAAACTCTTTCGGGCTGGGTATGGATAATTGACCCTCTTGACGGTACCGTGAATTATTCAAGCGGCATACCACATTGCTGCGTATCTATTGCCTGCAAAAAGGGGAACAGATGTTTTGGGATAGTTTATGATTTTTTCAGGGACGAGATGTTCAAAGCTTTGAAAGGGAAAGGAGCTTTTCTTAACGGCGGAAGGATAAGAACGAGTGACACGTCAGATTTAAAGGATGCAATAATGTCTTTCGGACTCATGAAAAGCAGGGAAGAAATAACTTCCGGAATTGATGTTTTTTCGGGTTTGGCCTTGAAGGTCAAGAAAGTCAGAATTATGGGAGCTGCCGCTCTTGATTTATGTTATGTGGCATCAGGCAGGACGGATTTTTTTGTTGAAACGGGTCTTAATGCATGGGACGTGGCCGCAGGTAGAATAATTGTTGAAGAAGCGGGGGGAGAATACAGGGAATTTCCTTCAGGCCATTCC
>DAOQVZ010000127.1:0-7251 GCA_035341815.1 bacterium | reverse complement strand
CCTCTACCCTTTGGGGAGAGGGCTTGCCTGTCGAAGCCGCGGCGTAGGCAGGTAGGGTGAGGGGTTATGTCAAGTATGGTTTTCGTGGAGAAGATTTTGTTTTTTAAACAAGTGCAATTTCAATTTCATTTGCCCCGGTCATTTTGGGGGCTCCGTATTTTTCAGACCCACAGAGCCGGATAAAGGGTCATAGTCGTATTCTGTCCCTTCCGGAGGGTCAGGCAGTTTCTTGACATACCCGCTTGTTACGAGGTTCTGCAAAGAAGCGGGATATTTTCCCTCTTCCGCCCAGTAGGAATCCACCAGTTGTTTTAGAGGCAGAACGGCATTTATGCTTTCCGCCTCTTTCTTCGTTTTTACCATCACGTCCCCGTATTTTCCCGCGGCGTTTACAGGTGTCAGGTCCCCGGGTTCGGGCTCCCCTTTTTTCCCCTTGCAGGAAGAAAACAATGCCAGCGTGAGAACAATCATAAGCAACAGATTCGCATTTTTCATTTTCATACGAGTAATTTACCACACTTTTAAAAGCAGGAAACATGTACTGTTTATAATCGGTACCTGTATTTAACCACTTCGGTATGGGAAAGTCAAATGGTTGGAGAGGCGGAAGAAAAACGGTTTGTTTCCCGGATGTGCATGTAATATAATCAAAGAAAGCCTATTCCAGTAAAAGGGCATTGAAAAGACCAAGGAGGGGAAATGGATATAAAGGGATTTAAAAAACCGCCTTCAATACTGCGGCCTGCGCCTTTCTGGGCAATAAACGAGGAGATTACACCGGAAGAGACGGCGAGACAGATGGCCGATATGCTGAGGGTGGGGCTCGGAGGAGGGTTCTTTCATTCGAGGCACGGGCTCAAAACTGAGTACATGGGAAAGGAATGGTTTGATTCCATGAGAGCCGCGCTGGATGCTGCAAAAAAAAATGACGGTTACCTGTGGCTTTATGACGAAGACCTCTGGCCCAGCGGAAACGCCGGGGGGCAGATTGCCGGCATGAAAGATGAATATCGAGGTACCTGCCTGAATGCTTTTTTGCTTGCCCCTGATGAAAAGCTTCCGGAAATCGGAACGGATGAAAAAATAAGGTATTCCTACATCATTAAAAAAAGGAATGGATTGATGATTGAAGAGTTTGAACCTTTTCCTGTCGAAGAACTGAATTCCTTACCTGGTTCTGAAAAACTTGTGATGGTGAGGAAGTACAGTGAGAAAATACCCTGGTGGAGCGGGGAATCTTATGTCAACCTGCTTCATCCCGGGGCTGTCAGGAATTTCATAAAACTGACCCACGATGTTTATTACAAACAGCTCGGGGATGATTTCGGCAAAAGGATTCCCGGCATATTTACCGATGAGCCCCAGCTTGTTCATCCCGCCACGGGGATTCCCTGGTACGAAGGGCTTCCCGGAAAGTACCTGGAATGGACAGGCAGGGATTTCTGGAAAGACCTTCCGTTTCTTTTCTTTGACGGCAAAGAAGCAAAACATATAAGGCTTCTCATACACAGGACAATACTGAGGCAGTTTATCGAGGCATACAGCAAGCCCCTCTACCTGTGGTGCGATAAGCACGGCATATCCTACACGGGCCACTATAACGCCGAGGATTATTTCACCTCCCAGATACTGAACCACTGCGGGGGCGTCATGGCACACTACAGGTACCAGCATATTCCCGGCATAGATCACCTGTGCAGGCAGACAGAGCACCATCTTTTCACGTGCAAGCAGGTATCTTCGGCGGCAAGGCAGACGGGGAGAAAATACGTCCTGACGGAGATTTTCGGGGTAAGCAGGCACACCAATACCTTTGAGGATTTCAAGTGGCTGGGGGATTACGACCTTGTTCACGGGGCAAGTATTTTCTGTCCGCATCTTACGTGGTATTCGGGCAAGGGGAGGAGAAAGAGGGATTACCCCCCTGTGTGGAATTACCAGCAGACGTACTGGGAGGACCTTCCCGTTCTGAATAATTATTTCGCCAGGATAGCCCATGCCCTTACATCGGGAAAACCCGATGTCCCGGTTCTTCTCCTGCATTCCATTGAAAGTGCGATTGCAGAAAGAAGGATAGGAGTTGTCTCAAAACGCATGTCGGAAGATATTCCCCGAAGCAATATGAGCGCTGCTGAAAAGCTCGATGTTTTAATGCGCAAAACACTTGATGCTATCTTAAGCACGGGTTATGACTGCGATATCGGGGACGAGGGTTATATAGATGAATACGGAAAGGTAGAAAAGAAGAATCTTGTTGTCGGTAAGATGACATACAGGATAGTGGTTGTTCCTCCTTCTTTTACATGGAGGGAAAAAACGGTTCTCTCTCTTGAAAAACTCGCCGGGAACGGCGGAAATGTCATAATACTTGGCAAACCGCCCGAAGAGATTGAAGGAATCAGCCGGAAAGAGAGATGGGAAAAACTTCTTTCCTTGAAGAATGTTTATTGCCTGCCGTCTTCAATCGAGTCTATACGTAATATCATCAATCTTCTTGTACCCCGCACATACACTCTAAAAGACACGTACGGGAAAGACGTCCCGGGAACGTACCTTCAGCACAGGATTGACGGAGACAAAAAAGAAATATTCTTCATAGTCAATTCGGACAGGGCAAACGGCAGGGAATATATTCTTACGTTGAACGGACAGGGGAAGAAACAGCTTCTCAAATGGAATGCGGTTGAAGGCAATCTCTCTTCCGCCGATACAAAAAAGATAAAGGGCGATTTAATATACCGGTTTTCTTTGCCGCCCGCAGGTTCAATACTTTTGACGCTTTCATCTCCAGCGAAAAACATCAAGAGGGAAAAGACAATTCCTGACGTCGGAAATGCAAATGTTGTTTACAGAACGGGCGTTTTCGGATTTGAAAGGAAAGACAAGAATGTCCTGGTGCTTGACAGGATAAGCGTTTCATATGACGGCAGGGTTTTTGAAAAAGAGGAGCCCGAGTGGAGAGCGAGAAAAAGCGTTGCCCGCCATTTTAATACTGAGGATGCCCTCCAGTGGCAGCCCTGGGTATCTGCCAGGAAGAAGATTTTTGAAGGCAGGGGAGGGGATATTGTCTTGAGGTACAGATTTCTGAGCGATGTATCTAAGCCGAAAAGCTATCTTGTGATAGAAGACATGCAGAAAGGAAAAGTGTTCCTGAACGGGAGAGAGATTTCATGGGATGATGAGAAACAGCTCGGCTGGTACAGGGACAGGGGTTTCCGGATGGTTGAAATAACCGACCTTGTGAAAAAGGGAGAGAATACCGCGGATTTCAAAGTGCGCTACGATTTTCTCACCGAGGTTGAATCTGCGTATATCGTCGGGGATTTCGGGGTTGAGATGGTCAGCCCGTATGAAGGTAAGCTTGTAAAGGAGAAAAAGAAGATTGAGGCAGGTTCCTGGACAGGACAGGGATACCCCTTTTACAACGGAAACATTGTATACAGGACGGACGCTGTTCTCAGAAAAGGGAAAAGAAGCTTCCTTAAGCTTCTGAATCCTTCGGGAACACTTTTCAAGGTGCGGGTTAACGGTAAAGATGCGGGCAGAATTTTGTGGGCTCCCCATATCCTCGAAATCACGCCGCTTGTCAAAAGCGGGAAAAACAGCATAGAGATTGAACTTGTTTCATCTCTCCAGAATACGTGGGGGCCTCTTCATGAAAGGGACGGGGATGACAACATGTGGGTCGGAGCAAACGCATTTCAGGATGAATCTTTCTTACGGGAAGAATTTTCTCTTTTCAATTACGGACTCGGGGGAATCGAGGTAGTGGTTCTTTGATTTGTTTTCAGCATGGTGCGTTTTTCTTTACGGCTGAGGGCATTTTCAAAAAAAGAAGGAGTATTCCGCCGATAACGCTCTGTATGACTATCCCCAGGAGAACTAAAATGGAAAGCGCTGCCGAGTTTCCTTCTCCCATGTAGGGTGAAAAGAAATATACGTAGGTAAATTCTCTCACTCCCAGCCCGCCGAGTGAAGGGATGAGGGTTGCGGTCCATATGAGGGGAATATACGTGAAAAAACTCCATAGTCCCGCGCCTGTGTTGCCGGGAAGGGACAGTGAAAGCAAGCAGTTTGCAATTATGGATACAATCTGAGTGAGAAGGCTTACTCCGAGCGCGGCTGAAATGGCTTTTTTTGCCGAGAAGTAAGAGGAAAAGGTGAAGTAGAAGGTTTTAAGTTTTTCCCTGAAATTTCCGGGAAGCAGCTTTTTTGAACCCGAATATAATATCCCGGCCGCCTTCCTGTTTGTGAAAAAGAAGATAATGCCAAACAGAAAAACAAGTGCGGCAGAAAGAAAAATCCTGTATCTCGAAGGTATGCCTGGAATCATCCATGATGATACTGCACCCATGCTTATCACAGTCAGGGCTCCCAGAAACCTGTCTATCAGGACAGAACTCCCTATAAGAAGTTTTTTCTCCTCGCCCTTGACCAGGAAAAAAGCTTTAGCTATATCGCCTCCCGCCCCCGTGGGCAGGAAGTTGTTGAAGAAAAGTCCCACCATGGTAAGTTTCAGGATGTTGGGGTAATTTATTTTATCCGACTCAGACTGGCTTCTAAGTAGTATGAAAAGTCTCAGGGCAAGGGCGAGAGACGTAGATACCAGGATGGCAATGGCTGTAATGGCAAGAGGCAATTCGCATTTTCTGAGGGCTTCAATGGAACTGTTTATATCTATCTTTCTTAAAAGCAAAAAAAGAAAAAAAAAGCTTACCAGAATTTTTATTAAAATTTGAAGGTTTGCTTTTTTCATTATGTATACCTTGACTTATACCGTTTTCAACAGTCAGGTGTAAACATCTGCCGTATTCCTCTTTTTGTCACCCTGAGATGTTTCTACTCAGGGACTCGTTTTTGGATCCTGAACACAAGCATTTCAGGATGACAGGCAGAAAAAGTTACAGGTATTCGCCTTATTTGTCACCCTGAGATGCCTCTGCTAAGGGTCTATCATTTAGATTCTGAATAGGAGCCTAGGATGAAAGGCATTGACGAAGTCACGGACCCGGGTCAGAATTTGAGCATCTGCCTTATCTTTTCTACCCGGACGCTGATGTCGGCCTGGGTTATGGATTCAAGCCTTTTTGTGCTGAAATCCTCCACGGTGAAAGAAGCCACCGCGGCACCCGTGACGGCGGCCCTGCGCAAAGCGTAATTGTCCTTCTTCCCGCAAAAAGCAAGGTATCCGGTGAAACCTCCCGCAAAACTGTCTCCCGCTCCGGTAGGGTCTTTGACCTCCTCCACGGGATAGGCCGGCACGGAAAAGATGTCTCCTTCCATGAACATCAAAGCGCCATGTTCTCCCTTTTTGATGACAACTGTCCCGGGCCCCATTTTTGAGATTTCCCTGGCCGCCGATATTAGGTTAATCTTTCCGGTGAAGAGCCTGGCTTCGGTTTCATTGATGAGCATTATGTCTATTTTTTCAAGAAGCTTTTTAATGCTTTCGGGTTTGCTGTTTATCCAGAGGTTCATGGTATCCATTAGAACCGGTCCTGATACACTGATGCGTTCAAGAATCTCCGATTGCACATCAGGGTCTGTATTGGCAAGGAAAATGTAATCGCTGTTCTTGTAATGGGATGGTATGTTGAAAGAAGCATCTTTAAGGTTTTCCGGGCAGACGGAAAGGGTTTTGGCCTCGTTCATGTTTTCTGCGTAAAGGCCCGTCCACCTGAACGTCTGACCCTCGAATATTTTCAACCCGGATATGTCTATCTTTCTGTCCGTAAATTTTTTCAGGTAATCAGCAGGGAAATCCGAACCCACCATGCTTACAACTTTCACTGAAGAAAAAAGGCTTGCCGCGAAGGAAGAGTAAGTGGCGGAACCGCCCAGCACTTCATTTACTTCCCCGTAAGGCGTCTTTATGTTATCTATAGCGACAGAACCTGTTATCAATATATTTTTCTCAGAGGGCATCGTTTTATTGTTTTTCGTCAACCTTGTTGGCTTCTTTTATTTTGTGCAGGACCCCGTTTATGAACTTAGAGGATTCGTCTGTCCCGTATTTTTTCGCAAGCTCGATGGCTTCGTTGATTGTAACAAGGGGAGGTATGTCAACCATGAACATGATTTCAAACGTGGCCATCCTCAATATGTTTCTGTCTATATATCCCATCCTGCCAAGTTTCCAGTTTATGGCGGTTTTCGTGATTTCTGCGTCTATCGGTTCAAGGTTCTTGATGACTTCTCCAACTATGAGGTTTGTAAACTCCTTAACGGACTCTTCTTCCATGGGATTTTCTTCCCAGAAAGAATCTATTATCTCCTGAGGAGCTTCCCCAACAGTTCCGAGCATTTCTATCTGGTAGAGCAGCATTAATGCCAACTCTCTCGCCCGTCTTCGTTTTTTCATTTTCTATTATTTTTGAAAGAACCTATTTAAGCTGCTCTGCAAGGTTTGCCATCTCTATGGCAGACTGTGCTGCCGACCATCCCTTGTTTCCCATCTTGGTTCCCGCCCTTTCTATTGCCTGCTCCGTTGAATCCGCGGTTATGACCCCGAAAGATACGGGGATTTTACCCTCAAGATTTATCTGTGTTACGGCTTTTGTAATCTGGGTGCTTACATACTCGAAATGGGGGGTGCCTCCTCTTATAACGGCTCCAAGGCATATGAGGGCGTCGTACTTACCTTTTGCCGCCATCCTTGAAACGGCAAATACAGATTCCACCACTCCCGGTACCCATACGACATCCACATTGTTTTCATTTCCGTTGTGCCTTTTTATGCAGTCCAGTGCGCCTTCCAGCAGATTTGAGGATATAAACTCGTTGAACCTGCTGATAATAATGCCGAACTTTTTGTTTTTCGCATCCAGCATACCTGCTTTTTCGTTCATTTTCTGTTCCTCCCCTTTGTTTTCACTCTGCATTTTCCGATAATGTGACCCATCCTGTTTTTTTTCGTTTCAATGTATTTCCTGCAATGCTCCGATATCTCCACTTCTATGGGTACCCTTTCCACTATTGTTATATTATATCCCGCAAGGCCTATTATTTTTCGGGGGTTGTTCGTCATAAGCCGTATTCGAGTAAGTCCGAGGTCGGCCAGTATCTGGGCCCCTATGCCGTAATCCCTCAGGTCGTCGGGAAAACCGAGCTTAAGGTTGGCATCCACGGTGTCCAATTTATCGTTTTGCTGCAGGGCATAAGCTTTCAGCTTGTTTATAAGACCGATACCCCTGCCTTCCTGGGGCAGGTAGATAAGAACGCCTCTTTTCTCGGCTTCTATCATCCTGAGGG
>DAOQVZ010000126.1:0-7395 GCA_035341815.1 bacterium | reverse complement strand
TTTATAAGACGAAGCAATCTCAACGACAGTCTCGGGACAGGCTCCGCAATCTCAATGACAGTCTCGGGAGAAGAGGTTGAGATTGCCACGTCGCTCCGCCCCGCAGAACGGGTCAGGCTCCTCGCAACGACAGCAAACGTCGGATTGCCGCATCGCAAATCACGCTCCTCGCAATGACAGAAAACGTCAATCCCGATTCTCTATTCTCGTTTGCTCCGTAAGTATTCAGCATGGCTGAATATTTACCGGTACCAGTAAGGCGTCTTTTTTGTCCACTCGCTGTCAGGATATTTCGTGTGGAGCAGCTGAAAAGCCATCTTTGAATACCCTCCCGTATTTTCATCCTTGAACCCTGCATACCTCGTTGCCTGAACGGCAAGATGCAGGGCTTCTGGCACCCTTGTATCTTTCAGATTAGCGTCGGCATACTTTATGACGGCCTGTGCAAGGTAGTTCGGCGCCGCGATGGCCGACATGAGCTTATTTTCCTCCACTGCCCTTGCGGCTGTCCCTTCGGGAAGGAAACCGAGCATATATTCGACCCTTGACAGTTCGTTTTCTTCCCTTGCGGCTTCCCATGCCATATCCGTACCCCACCAGTTTCTACGGTAAACGTCCCGGCTGCTCAGAGAAAGTTTTTCCACGATAATTTCGTCGGAGGCAGAATCAAGCAGAACGTTAAGCCTGGGATAATGAAGGATGAAAAACGCGGCTTCAAAGCTCTTTTGTTCCAGGCTGCGGCTGTCCAGGAAAGGACGGAAATCTTCCCTGACCCGGGAATCGTTTTCCGAGAGTTTCAAAGCGGCTTTTTCCGCCGCGGAAAAGTCATCGAGCAGAATCGCCCTCATGAAAGCCGTGAAACGCACCTGCTTCATTATGGCAGGCGTAAAAAGGTCATCCCTCAACACGATTTCCATCCATTTTTCCAGTGGCAGGTACCTGTTGAAAAAAAGCTCGACATCTTTATCAAGCAGCACTGCATTCCCTGGAAATCCCTGGCTAATGTCGTAAGATACTGCGACAACTTTCCTCAGGGAATGTTTAAGGGCATCCTCAATGGTTATTGAAGCGCGCATCCGAAGTCCGATAAAACAGTCCCATGCCGCGGGGTCTTTTTTAACGTCTATCTCTTGCAGAAAACTGTCCAGTTCCCCGGCAAGTTTTTTCCTGTCATATCCCGATTTGAGCAGGTAATAAAAGCTGTAATATTTTACACTCAGATATGCAGGCGAAGACTCCGGAATTTCGGGAACACTTTTCAGTATTTCTTCCCTGTAAGGACTGTCCGCAGGCATGATTTTCAAACTGGCTATAAGCCATGGTATGGACTTCTTTTCAAGATAACGCCTTGCGGCAAAATCCGCAAGCTTCCCCTTTTCATCCTGGAATGCGAGAAGCCACTGCGAAAAATCCCCGCCTTCCTCCAGAATAAAATCCCTGTCTTCCAGTCTCATCCTGCCGTACAGGATAGAAAAATCCCGCAGGTCCCAGCCCAGCTCCGATGGGTGTTTTACAGAGAGCAAAACCCTTTCCGCTTCCAGCATCCTTCTGCGGGGTTCCAGCCTGAACATGATATATTCTCTCAGCCTCTCAGCCGAAGGATGTACGGATTTAAACGTTATGTTTTTCAAAACGTTTTCAAACTGCCCGTCTGCTCTTTTCAGCCATACATCCCTGACTTTCAAGGCATTTTTTCTTCCTTCTTTACTATCTTTGTACTTTTTGAATTCAATATCATGTTCAAAATTAGCCCTGCGAATAAGAGTTCTTCCCACCGCAAGCGCAGAGTATGCCTTCCATGGATGTTCCGGATTTTCCGCAATTTTCCTGAAACGTTCTTCCGCCTCCCCGTATCTCCTGCCGTAGAAACAGGCGGCCGCCCTCTGGTACTGCCTGTCATATTTTAGAAGGGGATTTGCCACGGATTTCTCAAATTCCTCATCAAAAAGCCTTCCCGTACTGCTTCCGAACACCTCGTCCTGTCCCTCGAGCCATATATCCATCTCTTCTCTTGTAAAAACCTTTTTGCGCTCGTTGAGGGTATTCACCGCGGTAAAAAAGGCGTCGTCGAGATAATTTCTGAAATACGCATAATATTCCCCCTCCGCCCACCTGTTCACCTCTGCAGGTTTGTCGGTAACGCTCTTTCTTGCCGCCAGCCAGTCCATGTGAGCCGATGCATCGGCGCTTCCCGGCAGAACAAGCATGTTCGCATCTCCCTTCGTCATCCCCCTGTATGCCTGGTAAAGATAAGAAACTCTCCATGAAGGGAATATAATCCCCGGAGAGACGCCCGAGAAATCAGCCTTATAGGTGTAAGGCGAACTGATGGAAGAAATCTCTTCCGCTGTACGGACATAATCAGGGAAAAAAGGTCCGCATGCCGACAGAGGGAAAGAGAGAAAGATATTAAGCGAAAATGTGTAAAACATTGCTGCAAAAAAGAACCTTTTCATTTTGTATCCTCCATGATATGTTTTTCTATTTTCAGCAAAGCTTCATTCAAATTTTCCCGAGTCCAGGGACGCGGGTTAAATATAAATATTACCCGGTTTCTCAGGTATTTTGCGTGGGGCAAAGGCTCGTCAAGCGAGACGCCTGCATATTCCAGGCATAATAAAGACTGCATGAAAGACTCTCCCGCAAGCCCATTTCTTGCAACTGCACCGTCCGCCCCCATCCTGAAAAGCATGGGAACGGCGCCGTTGAGAGGCAGGGATTCAATCCAGCTTCCCTTGTAGCTCCAAGATGCAAGCGCGGTTATATAAAGATGCAGACCGTGGGAAAGTTTTCTCCTGAGATTTTTTAAAAGGATTCCGTAAAACTGCCTTTCTGAAACCCTTGCATCAAAATCCACCTGCACGGCTGCAAGGTTTTTACGTGAGCAAATTTTGGCCATGATATCTGCGGACTCTTCGGCCTGTTTCAAAGAAGGCGGAAAACCCTGGAGGTTTTCAATCCTGAACACGGCCGTCAGAGGCGTACAGTCAGCAACGATGAGAGGCTGGAGCCGGGGAGTGAATATCGTGTCTGAATTTTCAAAAACTACTGTCCCCGCAAGGAAAGCGACTTCTGCCTCTCCTTCTTTCAAAAACAGGAGGTTTTCATGCCTTTCCCACGCCCAGAGAATAATTCCCTGCTTTGATTTAAGAAAGGGTTCGGCCAGAATTTTCGCAGTAGTTAAAGCAATTGCCATAAAAATAAAAAGGGCAATCTTTTGTTTTATCACGGGTTTATCTCCCCTTGCTGCAGGAATATCCGGATTACTGTACAAATTATAACACTAAAAAAGGATTTCCGCTTTTTATCAGATTTCAAAACACAAATGGTACATGGTATAATTAGAATAAACGCAGGAAAAATGTACGAGAAAACAACAAGAAAGCTCTCCAGCGTATCTCTGGCAACTATTGTGTAGCACAGGTTTCAGAGGTGATTGGGAAGGTTAGATACGAGAACAATAGAGCAATAAAAAATAACCATGACAAATTCAAGTGTTACCCGCTTCTTTTTTATGGTATTCTTATTGTGAAAGTGATACAATAAGTTAAATATTTTTTAAGACCTTTTACTTTTATCAGGAGGTGGAGATGAATAAAAGAACAGCCGCTGTAACAGGATTGATTTTTTTATTTATCATGAATTTCAACGTTTCTGCAAAGCCCGCACAGAATAAACGTTTGTACCATGCCGATAAGAATAAAGACGGAGTTGTGGACAGGAAGGAACTGACCAAAGAGAAACAATGGGAAAAGAACAAAAAAGCAAGTGCAAATACATGGTGGGAGAAAAGGGCCGACACCAATAATGATGGCAAGGTAAGTTCCGAAGAACTTAGCGCGTGGAAAAAACTAAAAAAAGAGAAAATCGATTTAAACAACGACGGCGTAATAGATGCGAAAGAACGGAGACTTTCCTGGAGGCATGCCAAATCGAGGGTTAATACAGAGGTGGAAAAGAAATACGACGCAAACGGCGACGGCTGGCTGGAACCCGCAGAGGTAAAACAGTTATTGACGGATAAACATACAATAATTAAAACCCGCGGCAAAGCCAGGGTGGATACAGAGCTGGAATCAGAATACGACGCCAACAACGATGGAGTCATAGATCTGCCGGAAGCAAAAATCATGCACCATGACCTGAAATAATTTTATCCTGCACGGCTATATACAGATTGCCCGGTGTAATTTTTTATTCCAGGAATTTTATGAAGCCGGCATTTTCAACAAGCCATATTGAACTGCCTGTCGGAACCCATGCAAACCAGCCGGCTCTCTTCCATACTCCCATATTGAAACGCAGTTTGTTCACTCCTGCAAGATTTATCCCCACTTCCGAAAAAGGTATCTTCATCTCCGACATCCAGCTGAAGTTTTCCCTGTCGGATATGACAGTCTTGTATTCAATGGAAGCCTCAAGTTTCCTTACCATATTTCCGGGAATTTCAAACCTGTTTTTCAGTTCCAGTTTTCCTCCGGCGCCGCCCCAGAATGTATATATGGGACCGGTAGGCATGTCTTCCGGCCACCAGCCCTGGCTTTGGGTCCCCGCCTGGCTTTCAAACGATACTTCCACCAGTGGAACATGATTTTTTTTAGAAGCCGGCATATCTGCCGTAAACGGCTCCGGTTCGTGTTTTGTGGCTATGTAAAGATATTTGTCGTCGTGCAGGAGCCACGCATAACTTTTTGAGGATTCTTTCGTTTGTCCGTCCCAGTGCCGGTCTATTTTCAACGCTCTGTCTATATCCAAACCCTGCCATTCTTCACTGTCCAACCGCCCGTCCACGGTAACGGGGTGTTTTGCGTAAGGAATTCCGTATTCCAGCGCCGGGCTTATCCTCGCGGGAGACGCCTTGCCTTTTTTGACGTTTTCAACGGGTTTGACTTCAACTCTGTAGTATTTACCAATATCTTCCATGCTTCTCTTTATCGGCCAGCTTGCGCGCAGTTCGTCCTTGCATACCCCGATCTTATCCGTTTTAACAGGTTCGCAGCCGGTAATTCCGTATACGGGCGAACCCGGTCTTATGCTGAAATTCATCTTTTCTTTATCCGTGAACAGAGGGTCCTCTCCATCCCAGTTGTTTTGAAACACAGTACTGGCGCTTATCGCTCTGGAAACGGAAAAAGATGGTCCTCCCGTATTGATGTTGCATTCTATGATACTGCCCTGGATAGGCGCCCATTTTACAGGTTCGTCTTCCATCATTTCAACGAGAGGAGGATACCTTAAACTCCAGGGAGGTTGTTTTACGCGAACGGTTTTAAGGATATCCACCATTCTTTCAATCACACGCATATAAGGGCCGTCTTCAATTTTCCGGTTTTTGTAAAAGAGATAAGACCTGTCGCTCTGCCATATACTTATGCCCTCGGCATCCACAAATATATTGTTTGTCATCCAGTTACCCGGATAAGTGCTCGCTATTCCCTGGGCAACCCTGTAGAAAATATTATTTTCAAAAACAATACCCGCATTCATACCGTCCACATGGATGGCCCTCAACCCGTGCGTCCGGTTTGGCGAAGATTTAGTGCTTATGTGATGGAAAAAATTGTTCCTTATAACCGTTCCCCTGTTCATTAGCCACCACGGCGAGCCATAAAAATATATCGCCCCTATCTCCCTGCCCTCATAAGGCACATCATGTATTTCGTTGAATTCTATCGTATGGTCGTTTGCGTTTACATAGAGCGCCTACATGGGAGCTTCGTGTATGACATTGTGGGATACGCACTGGCCTATGCCGTCCACGCTCACCGCCTGCCGGTAACCTCCGTCAAACCTGTTGAACCTGTATATATGGTTGTTTTCCACAGTATGCCTTGCCGGAATAAGTTTCTCCCTGTCTCCCCCCGTAAGAAAGACCCCTCCTTCTCCCGTATCGTATATGTCGCAGCCGACCACCTTATGTTCCCATCCGTTGTCTATCATCACCGCCCACTGGCCGGTATTTCTTATGACGCTTCCCGCTATGAAATTATTCTTACCTCCCCTTATTTCTATCCCGTGCCTGCGGGTAACTTCCATTGTCAAACCTGACAGCACGATGTTTGAAGAATTATCCATAATTACCAGGGGAGCATTTAGGGTGGAAACCATGGCTTCACTGCCGTCAAGGCTTTCGGGGGGATAGAAGTAGAGTTTGCCCGCATCCCTGTCAAGATACCATTCCCCGGGGATATCCAGCTCGCTTAACAGGTTGTAGACGAAATAGGGAGCTTTTTCTCCCATCATGACTTTGTATAAAGGGTAGCTGGGCCCCCATCGGATATCGTTAAGGAGAGAAATTGTTTTATTCTCAGTATCAATCTTTCCAACCTTCACATGCTCTTTCGCATAGGGAAAATAGAGGAACCCGTGAAGCCATATATCACTCTCCTCCAGCCACCTTTCTGGACGTTCTCCTGAATACTGAAATTTTCCGTACTGGTATTTTCCCCTGCCCCTCATCTCCCCGTCAGGAGCAGGCAAACCTGCGACCCTTTCATATCCTTTATTGGGCCAGCGAGCCAGATGCATTGGACTGCCTTTGAAAAAAAGTTCCAGCGCGGCAGGGTTGCTCTTGCCGTGGCCTCCGCGGTTCAGCAGTTCTCCGTAAACGGTGATTCCGGCTTCTTTCAAATCGGCCACCCATACCTTGTTTTTTGATTCATCCGGCAGTCTCCGTATAACATCCGGGTCGGTAAGCGGCTTGAAGTTCTTTACCTGCCTGCCGCCTATTATCCTTACTTCCTCTTCGGGGTAACTGCGGTATACAACCGGCGCAGTATCCGTGCCTGAATCTTCTTTGCCGAAGTTGATGCTCTCCGACAGGAAGTATTTGCCTCCTCTCAGATATACAACGATTCCTTCCTCAGGCATGCCTTTGGCAGACTTTATCTTTCTTACCTCTTCCTGCGCCCTTTTTACGGTAAGAAAAGGTTTTTCTTTTGTTCCGGGGTTGTTATCGCTTCCGTTCGGCGATACATATATCCCATACTTTGGACTGTTGACCCATTCAACCCTTTTCTGTTGTAAACTCTTTTCCTCCACGCCTTCCTTCAAGCCTTCAATGGCTTCCAGCCGGTCTTTAAGGTTCAGCCTGTATCCATCATTTGGGAAAACGGATTTTTCTTCTTTCCGCAACAGATTCTCGTAGATATCTCTCGCCCTGGAATGTTTTCTCTCTGCCCTGTAAGTATCCCCTATGGCCAGCTGAGCCGTAAAAACGTGGTATTGAAGCGCTCCTTCAGTTTTTACTATCTCTTCATACAACCGCCTTGCCGCATCAAAATTCTTTTCTTCAAGATATACCTCTGCCTCCCTGAACAACCCGTATATGCGGTAATAAACTGGCAATTCTGGTATGGCATATATCTCCCTGCATACCTTGTGCAAACCGGAATA
>DAOQVZ010000125.1:0-7439 GCA_035341815.1 bacterium | reverse complement strand
TGGGACTGGTTATACGGCAGGGGATACGGATGGTTCGGTTACGATTACACATGGTATCCGGGGTGGCAGGAATGGGGATGCGCAAGACCATGGCCGTGGTGGCGCCACCGCCGGCAGGGACAGCCGGAACTGGTAGCCGAGATAGAAGCGCCCATAGGCAAGGATGGGATAATGAAGGTCGAAATCGACACGGGGCCCGCGAAGGCGATGCTCGGGGATACTGACCACCGGTATGAAATCACGGCGGAGGTGACCGACCGGTCACGCCGCACGATAACAGGTCAGGGAACGGTACTGGTCGCACGCAAACCCTTCAAGGTTTATGCCTGGACGGACCGCGGCCATTACAGGACGGGAGATGTTATCCGGGCACAGATGTGCGCAAGGACGCTTGACGGCAAGCCCGTGAAAGGCAAGGGAGTCCTGCGACTCATGAGAATCCGATACTCCGGCGGACAACCGGTTGAAACTGAAGCCGGAAGGTGGAACCTTGATACCGATGCAGAGGGCAAGACCGTACAACAGGTCAAGGCCTCGCAGGCAGGACAGTACCGGCTCAGTTACCGGCTCACTGACGAGAAAGACCATGTTATTGAAGGCGCATACGTATTCTGTGTCAGCGGGCAGGGTCTTGCCGGATCGGATTTCCGGTTTGATGACATTGAGCTTGTCCCCGATAAAACAGAGTATGCGCCGGGAGAAAAGGTCAATCTAATGATAAATACCAACCGTATTGACGGTTGTGTATTGCTTTTCGTAAAGCCGGCTAACGGCATCTACCTTGCACCCAGGGTTATCCGCATGGAAGGAAAAAGTGCGCAGGAGCAGATTGAAGTGCTGAAGAAAGATATGCCCAATTTCTTCATAGAAGCCATGACTGTAAGCGGAGGAAAGGTCTTCCAGGAAACGCGCGAACTCGCCGTTCCGCCCGAAAGCCGTGTGCTGAACGTTTCTGTTGAGCCATCGGCGGCGCAGTACAAGCCCGGCGACAAGGGTACGTTGAAATTCCGGGTTACAGACGTGTCGGGTGAACCCTACGCGGGAAGCCTTGTCGTGACGATGTACGATAAAGCCGTGGAGTATATCTCCGGAGGCTCAAACGTCCCGGAAATCAGGGAATTTTTCTGGAAGTGGCGCAGGCACCACAACCCTTCAAGAGAAACCAGCCTTGACAGGGGCGGGTACGATATTTCCGACCGCTCCATGGTAAATATAGGCGTATTCGGACATCTTGCAGGCAACGAAGAAATGCTTGATAAAGTGGGCGCCCAATATGCAAAAGGAGATGCCGTGTATGGTAACGGAATGCTCAGGGCGGCTATGCCAGCATCATCAGCTTCAATGAAATCGGGACGACTTTCGTTAGCCATGGAAAAGAAATCAGAGGAAATAACTGCAGATATTTCGCAAGTCGCGGAGCAGGACGGCCCTTCGGTTGAACCGACCGTACGCACCCAGTTTGCGGATACGGCGCTATGGGTATCTGCCATTACTACCGACAAGCAAGGCAGGGCACAGACAGAGGTTAAGATGCCCGAGAACCTGACCACGTGGAAAGCAAGGGTATGGGCAATGGCGGAAGGCAGCCGGGTTGGAGAAGGCTCTGCCGAGGTGGTCACCACCAAAAATCTCATTATAAGGCTGCAGGCGCCGAGGTTCTTCATACAGAAGGACGAAGTGGTTCTTTCCGCCAATGTGCATAACTACCTTAAGACGGCAAAGAAGGCAGATGTTATCCTTGAAATGGAAGGCGGCTGCCTGGCCATGATGCAGGGCTCACAGATGAAGAAAACAATAAACGTGGAAGCGGGAGGCGAAAAACGGGTGGACTGGCGGGTAAAAGTCATCCAGCCCGGCAGCGCTGTTGTAAGGATGAAAGCGCTCACCGATGAGGAATCCGACGCCATGCAGATGGAATTCCCCGTTTACGTACACGGGATGCTCAAAACCGAGAGCTGGTCAGGATACATCAGCCCGAACCAGAAGACAGGCTCAATTACGTTCATCGTCCCGGCTGAGAGACGTCCCGAACAGACGCGCCTGGAGATCAGGTATTCTCCTTCCCTTGCCGCTGCAATGGTGGACGCCCTGCCCTATATGGCAGACTACCCTTACGGATGCACGGAACAGAGCCTCAACAGGTTCCTGCCGGCCGTCATCACGCAGAAGGTGCTTCTCGGCATGGGGATGGAACTCAAAGATATCAGGGATAAGAGAACTAACCTCAATGCTCAGGAGATAGGCAGCGACACGGAACGCGCGAAACAGTGGAAGCGGTTTGACGCCAACCCGGTTTTTGACGAGGAGGAACTCCGCCAGATGGTGAAGGCAGGCGTCACGCGGATGACTGCAATGCAATGTTCAGACGGCGGGTGGGGATGGTTCAGCGGGTGGGGAGAACGGTCATGGCCTCATACAACGGCGGTTGTCGTGCACGGCCTGCAGGTTGCCCGTGCAAACGATGTTGCAATTGTGCCGGGCGTGCTCGAGAGAGGCGTGGAATGGCTGAAAAAGTACCAGGCTGAACAGGTAGTACTTCTTAAGAATGCGGAGAAGAAAGAAAAGAACACCAGGTGGAAAGATTCCGCCGACAACATGGACGCTTTCGTCTACATGGTCCTGGTAGATGAAAAAACCGACAACGCCGACATGAAAAACTTCCTTTACAGGGACAGGATAAACCTCTCTGTTTACGCCAAGGCGATGTTCGGACTGGCGCTCCATCATGCCGGCGACATGGAGAAGAGAGACATGCTCATACGCAACGTAAGCCAGTACGTTGTGCAGGATGACGAAAACCAGACCGCCTACCTGAAGATGCCCGAAGGCAATTACTGGTGGTACTGGTACGGCAGTGAAATAGAAGCACATGCGTATTACCTGAAGCTGCTTGCGGCAACGAACCCCAAAGGACAGGTTGCTTCGCGTATGGTCAAGTACCTTCTCAACAACCGCAAACACTCGACGTACTGGAACAGCACGAGAGATACCGCGCTTGTGATAGAGGCGTTCGCCGATTACCTGAAAGCCAGCGGCGAGGATAAACCGGACATGACGCTCACTATCATGGTGGACGGCAGGAAAACCGGGCAGGTGAAGATAAACAGGGCCAACCTTTTCACATACGAGAACAAGCTCTTGCTTCTGGGCGACGAACTGTCTTCGGGTAAGCATACCGTGGAGTTCCGCAAGGAAGGCTCCGGGCCTTTATACTTCAACGCGTACCTGGCAAATTTTACTCTCGAAGACCCCATAACGAAAGCCGGCCTTGAAATAAAAGTGGACAGGAAATACTACCGGCTGGTGCGGGAGGAGAAGAAAACTATGGCTGAAGGAATGTCCGGCCAAGTTCTCGGGCAGAGGGTGGAAAAATACAGGAGGGAAGAACTGACGAACCTGGATACTCTGAAGAGCGGAGACCTCGTGGAGATAGAACTGAAGATAGAGAGCAAGAACGACTACGAGTATATCATGTTCGAGGATATGAAAGCCGCCGGATTCGAACCGGTTGAGGTTCAAAGCGGGTACGGCAAAAACGACATGGGGGCATACATGGAACTGCGGGACGAAAGGGTCTGCTTCTTTGCCCGGGTTCTTCCGCGGGGCACCCACAGCGTCAGTTACAGGATGCGGGCAGAGATCCCCGGGAAGTTCAGTGCCCTGCCGACAAGGGCAAGTGCGATGTACGCACCGGAACTGAAAGCAAACTCAGGGGAAATTAAATTGCAGATAACGGACTGAAACAAGTCAAAAATGCCGGGCCGATACGAACAGCATTGCAGGCTTGCAGGTTTTATTGACATATCAATTATCGATAAATCTCATTTCTACTTGTTCAGGGGAAAAGGCAGAAATACCCTTTAGCCCTTCGTCAAACAAAAAAAGCGCCCTGGTATTTTCATCCACCGGAGGGGCAGTTTTTGGAGGGATAAAATTCTCTTTGTAACGAACAACATCCGAAAGCCTGAGAATATCCATGCTCCCCTCAAAAGGTCCCAGTGTCATCTCGGGCTCACTATCAAGAAACTCCAGTTTCTGTTGTCCTGTCGGTAGATTTAATCCGTATGTAGCCTGTTCATGAGACAATTTCTTACCGTTTACAAAAATCGTAAAGTCTCTTTTTGCATCCTTTGTTCCATCCGTGATATTCCATGTGCAGGCAATATGTGTCCACTCTTCCGCCCGGAAAAAATGGGAAGCCTGAAACCCAAGCGGAATTTTTCCCGCGTGCAGGAGTTCAAGCTGAAACATGCTGAAAATGTGCCTGGCGCTACCCCTTATCCAGTATTTATGGTGAATGTTAATGTGAGGCCCTCTTATAAACGGGAAATCTATGCTCTCGTAAACCTTTATGGGAACTTCCCATGTTGGACGGTCAGCCCTGAACCAGAATTCCACCGTACCTGTCATCCCGGGAAAATACGCATATCCTCCCTGTGGAACTTTAATTCCCCTTGAAAATTTTAGAGCCTGGTTACCCGACAACCGCAATGTTTTGCCCTGTATACCCGGTAAAAACTCGATGGCAGACATTGGTGCGGGCAGGTTCGATGATACACCTGCCGGTTTGCCAGTAGTTGCCCCGGGCAATAAATCGGGAGAACCGAAAGCCACTATCGGTTCAACGTTAAACAACCTGTAAAATGCCGGCAGACAGTCGCCCCTGAAACTGCGGATATTGGGTTCGATGCTCCAGACGCCTCCCTTTCCTTCCACGGGAATTTTCAATTTCCCTATATTTTTTTCTGACAATTCCACGGCAACCGACCCGTCTGGTCTTTTCACAAGGGCAGGACTGGCCAGAAGAATTTCAAAGTCTTTCAACCCGGAAGGAACCAGGAAAAAAAGAGGAATGCCTTCTCCTGCCCTGCCAAACGTGCCTTCTCCCAACCTCTGAATGGGACCTCCCGAAGGCGACCAGAATCCTTCCGGACAGTAAAGGGCGGCTTTATCTCCGGTTATGTCGAGAAGCGTAAACCTTTCGTCTCCATCCATATTAAGAAGATACAGCCCGTCCGGCACATTAGAAGAAATTGTCACGTACATATGGAATGTATTATCGTGCCTTAAAACAAGTCTTGGAGGCCATTGAATCCTTTTTTGTTTAACTACCTTAACATCTGAGACAAACTTTAAATCCTCTCCCCCCGGGTAAGAAACTACCCGCGGAACGGCATCATTCCTGGTGGCAGTAAACTGTATACTGAGCACCGTTTCTTTCCCACGGCAATGCGAAAAAAGAATTTTGCCTTTATCAAATGCCATGGGTTTTATTACAATAGGCGTTCTTTTGCCGCTTTGTCCTTTTTCTGCAATGAGTTTCAATGACGTGGGAATACCCATGAAAGGGAAATGGTATTCATGCTGTCCCAGGACTGTATTGTAAGGATAAACCTTCCAATCAAGAGGGTCTTTCGGAAACGCCGCCAGTTCCTCAGCCAGGGGATGTTTTCGGGAATAATAAAGAGCATCTCCAAGCGACTGTTCCACCACCCTTCTGAAACGCTCGTCTCCTGTCATCTGGTAAGCCACAGCATGGGTAAACGCATCGTAATTCCTGTGGCCGAGCGGATTGTATCTCCTGTCAAACCGGTAACGGTGGTCGAGCAATTTCAGGAACGCTTCCTTTACAGCCTCATCCCCGGTTTCCAGGTAATACTCCAGGAAATCACAGGTATCTCCTTCATCCTTATACATGGGGCCGTAGCCTCCCCTGTCTTTAATGCCGTTCTGGCTTGCCGGGTCTATTATGGAATGTATATAGTTGTGCGCCTTCGCAACCGTTCTCTCATCCCAGTCATATATGGAAACGGCCAGCAGTGTCTTTATTACGCTGAGACCTCCGGGCTCCCCTGCCTTCAAAATGGATTCCTTTATCATTTTCATGATATCAAGGGAACGTTCATCTCCCAGCAGGTAATAGTCATGCAGCCAGTGCCTTATCGTTCCGTCTATGATACCGTATTGTACCGTGTTAAGCTGCCAGAAAAGAGGTATGCCTCCGGTATTTCCTCCATGAATGAAACCGCCCCTCTTTTTCCCGGGAGCATTCCAGTGCGCAACCCCGTAATCCCCTGTAAAACGGCCGAATCGGTATCCGTATTCGTAATAAGTACGGTCTCCGCTGCGGGCATACATGCGCATCGGCGCTTGCCTCAGACCATATTCAGCGAGAGATTTTAATCTTGTGGATGCTGCCATTATACGGTTGTCAACAACCCTGTAACTCTGGTCGGGATAACACCCCCATGCTATGAAACCGTTCATGGGAAACGCCTTTAGAGGCAATAAAATCCTTTCCCAGCAATCCGACATCAGTTTTTCTTCCTCGGGAAATTTTTCAGTATCTTTATGATACATGGGCCATCCGATTGCTTCGGTGGCACACAACCATTTGGGATCTGCCATCACCAGGACGGTACGGGCCGCAGCCATAGCCGATTTGTTTACAAGTTCCGCGTTATAAACACCTGCCTGCGGCAATATCCATAAATCGTGAGTGCGGGCTGTTCCCTGGGCGTTGCTGGGAGTATCCATAAGCGCTGAGGAATTGTATATGCCTTTCTTCACCCAGTCCTGAAAATATTCTTCCACGAGGGTCCTCGTCCTGAAATCGAGCTCTTTTCCCGAGAGTCCCGACCATAACACCGCACGCGCTCCCCTCTGCCCGAAAGATATTTCCTTGGGAAATCTTTCCGCGAGCCACGGCATCACTATTGTTATCCCATAGTTACCGTAATCCCCGTGCGCCCAGTCGCCTGCCACCTTAATTTCTTCCATGACTTTTTCCTGCCCTTTGGACAGGCTTCCGATGGCAGCCTTGCATATCCTCTCGGCAAAATGAGGATAATCGCTCTGCAACATGAATATTTCTTCTCCGTAGTTTGCAATCTTTCGAACTTCCTGCCCTTCTTCTTCAACGGCACAATATACAACCGAAGGTTTGTCCGGTATCTTAAATTCCAACCCGTAGTCTTTGAACCAGACCCTGTTTGTATCTTCTGTAAGGATAAGCGAGTGCGTAATTTTGAAATAAGGTACACCTGCCGAAAAATAGAACCATACGTCAGCCCTGGCAAGTTTTTCTCCAATGTCAGTTACGTACCATCCCGAACGCTTGACAACAAAACGTCCAGGCCCTTCCTTCAAAATTTTATTTTCTATCTCAGCGCCCTGCCCTGCCACTCTCGCCGTCCTGCCTGTATTGTCCACAAGATACGTTCCTGCCCCCGAACCTTCCAGTATAAGCCTCCTCCTGGTTCCCGATCCCAGCCATCCTTTTTCAGGCAGAAGCTTGTCCCCTTCAAACTGGTATACCGCCGCCCCCGTGTCCACGGTGAAACCGCCTTCTGTCTGCAGGGTTACCTTCAGCGGCGCAGGATGCACCATCCTCTTTACTCCCTGACCGTATTCAATCCCGTATTTCCCCTGCGGTGAGG
>DAOQVZ010000124.1:0-7483 GCA_035341815.1 bacterium | reverse complement strand
TCCCCTGATGTCAAAGCTGCGGTCAGTTGTCTGACAGGATTTGCTTACAGGCCTTTTTACGACAAGGTGGCCGAGATTAACAGTATGGAATCTTCCGGAATGCCGGAAATATTAAACCCGCCGTTTTCAATCTCCAACAGGAGGCAGAAATACCTGAGTTATTATGATACAATGAATTTTGCAAGCCGGGTGAAGTGCCCGGTTATTGTACTTGCATGCCTGTGTGACAGAGTAACTCCCGCAACGACAGTTTACGCTTCCTTCAGAAGTCTCAAGAATACTGCGAGCAAGATATTTTTCAGCCCAAATACCAACCACGATTTCATTATAGCTTTTGAAAAGATTGCATGGAGATGGCTCGAAGAGAATCTAAAGTAGTTGAAAACAAAAAAAAGGATGCCAAAAGGAGAAAATACAAATGGATATGAAAAACATATTGGAACTGCTGAAGAAAACTTCTGCGGATTGTGAAAAAGCCATAGAAAAAGGTTTCGGCACTGAATTGAACATGCTGACCATAAAAGAACAGATAGACAGCGCTGTTATTTCACTGGAGAAATCGGATTACATGGAAACCCCTGTTACGCAAGAATCCAAAGAAGAAATACAGGTGGAGAAAAAAGAAGAAGCCGTGCAAGTTGAAGAAAAAACTGAAGAGAAAGCAAAAACGACTCCCACAGATGAGATTAAAGAAAAAGAGGTCGCGCTTGAAGATGCTGTCACAAAGCTGTCTCAAGACGTAAATTTAAAACCTGCGGAGAAGAAAGAAGAAATTGAGAAAAAGGAAACTGAAAAAGCCGAATACAAAAGGCTTCCGATTGACAAACCCAGCATGGTGCAGCCTTTGAAGTCGAGCAGTTTTTCTTTGGAAAAAAACAAAGAGGAGTGAGTATTGTGGCCTGTATTAAAATATCCTGCTTCAAAAGAGCTTTATTCAGCTTGTTTTTTATGTCATGTAGTATCTTTTACCTGTTTGCGAACATTGTAGAAGCGGGGAGCTTCTTTATCAATGTTAACGATATTTCAGGGATTGATTCTTCCTGGCCTCTTTCGGCAGGGATTCCTTTCCCGCGGGGAGAGATTAAAAACTCTGCCAATATAAGGATAACAAGTGAAGGAAACGAAGTCCCTTCACAGATAGATGTCGCAGCCACGTGGCCCGACGGAAGTATCCGCTGGGCACTGGCCGGGTTTACAGCTTCTCCGCAGGGACTCTACAGGGTTGAATACGGAGAGGGAATAGAAAGAAAAGAATATGCCAGCCCGTTGAAGGTAGAAGGTTCTCCAGACGGGGATTTCACAGTTAATACAGGGTCCGCTTTATACCGTTTTGAAAAAGATAAACTATTGCCTGAAGCGGCCTTGATTGTTAAAGGTGGCCGAAATATTCCCTTTCTTGAAGGTTCCGGTGCAGGGGTATATCTTGTAGATAATTCCGGAAGGGAGGCAAGGGTTGCAGGACTGGCAGCTGAAATCAAGAACGAGGTTCTTAAAGAAGGTCCGGGACGTTTTGTCATTAAACGTTCAGGCTGGTATGTTACAGCATCCGGAGAAAAAACAGCGAAAGCCGAGGTATGGCTATATTTTTCACAAGGAACCCCTTTCGTCAAAATAACACATTCTCTCATATTTACGGAAGATACCAACAGGATTTGGTTTAAAGATTACGGGTTGGAATTCAAGACTCCTGTAGGACCTGTAGATGTCTATTGCTCTTCGGGCGAGGCGGGAAAGGAAGATGTAACAAAAGTTGCGGCTCAGGGCAGGGAGATATATATGCTGCAGGACCTGTTTCCTCATTTTGCAGAGAGGGAATACAGGGCTGTCGTGGGAACTTTTCTGGACGGGCAGGAACGAATAATAGAAAATTTAAAAGTAGCCGGAGACTGGGGGCACGGGGATTACGGAAACTTCGGGATAACAATTGTAATGCCGTGGCTGGCAGAGCGGTTTCCAAAGGAAATATCTTTCGGCAAGAGGGGTGCAAGGGCAGTATTGTGGTCAGGCCGTTCCGGCAGGGAACTTGATTTCAGGGGAAAAACTCTGGTTAATGAGTACTGGCAGAGCTGGGCGGAAAAAGGCAGGGGAAGCCCGGGAGCTGAAAAACTTTCATCCTGGCCCAGCAACGCGCAGGGTGCAGCAAGGACTCACGATATATGGTTTTTGCCTCATGCGGGAGCATATAATGAAAATAATATAAAAAAGAATGCTCTGGCTGCTGCAAGACCTCCTTTGGTGATAGCCAACCCTGCATGGCTATGTAAAACCGAAGTCCTGGGTTTTCCCATGCTTCACAGGGATGAGAAGAAATTCCCTGCAGAAGAGGAAGTAATTTTGGAATACTGGAAAAGATTCACTCTTCCTCTCAAAGCATTTCCTTTCAACGGTTTCATTTCGTGGGGACATTTTCCCTTGTGGTATTACGATACCGTGGATGGAAAAATCATGGGTAGATTTCATGTTCTTTCTTCCAGCGACCCATACGGTATGAGAAAGGAACCGTGGGTTCTTTATGCGCGCAGCGGAGAGAGGGGTTATTATGAGCAGGCGTATAAATTCAGCAGGTTTGCAGGCGACTGGTATATGGCCCATATTGACGTGCCGGGCGACCCCGGTAAAGAAAAAGGCGGCCTCACCTATCCCCCGGGTGCGGGAAGGAACCTGCCTTTTTTCTGGGGCGACCGCACGATAGATATAACCTACCTTTCCAATGACTGCATAGACTGGCTCTTTGAATATTACCTTACAGGCAGCGAACAGGCCAGGGACCTTTGCCTGACTGTAAAGGAAGCAATGAAGGAAAGGTGGACTGCTGAAGGGAAAAATAATATAAAAGCACACAAGGCATTGATGGCTCTTTCAATGATGGACTGGGATGAAGAAATAACCGGAAAGGCAAAACAGCTTACACATCATACACATCAACTGATTGATTTGAAAAGCCAGAACGGTGCAGCCGGCGGAGGCAATTACGGGCCCATGTACAAGGACAGTCGGAATATGCGAAACAACCTGGAATATTACATTGAAACCGGAGATGAGCTTGCAAGGCAGGCCTTCTTGAAAATCGCAGACCAGAGATACAGGTTTGACCGTACCTATAACCAGATAGGCTACAAAAACTACGAAGGGTTTACCTATTCCTGCGCTTACTGGATGACGGGTGACGAACGGTACCGCAGGATTGCCGAGCAGACAATGAGAGATGCATTGTATATTGTGGGTTCTCATCCTTCAGTATCCAAGGAACTTGCAGGATTACCCGAGAACCCGCTTGACTGGAAGAACATGCCGCCCTATTTACAGATTTCCGCTTGTTTCAATCCTTTCATGGGACTGCCCGTAGCATTAAAATTGATTTCGGAGAAAGGATGGAGCGGGAGGCCCTACCCTCTTGCAATAAAACCCATGAAGCAGCCTCAGAGTGAGATTTTATTTGAACACAAGAAAGGCGTTGAAACCCGGCTCAGCATATACCTTCAGAAAGATGTCGATACTGCTCCCGGGATGCCTGAAGTATATCCTTATGGTGAAAAAATTGACAGGGAAAAGAGAATAACGGGGGTTAAAGCCGTTTTTGAAAAAAAGATGGATCTGGGGCCATACTGGTCACGGCGTCCGGATTATACAAATACCCATTACAACGCCAATATAACAGTACCTTCAGAAATCCCTGGAGGTTTATACATTCTTTCGATAGGAGAGGAAAGGGATACTTTTACCTTGCTTGACTCTACCTCGGATAAAGTATCTTTATACTGCCCCGAAGGTTTCTGGTCTCCCTCTGCAGGAAAACATGGGGAGGCCCTGCCATATGGGAGGCTCGGAGAAGGTGAGCCTCTTTTTTTCAGAGTGCCTGCAGGCTTGGGTGAGCTGAAAATATTTATCGGTTTTCCGGCCAGGGTAAAAAGGGCAGACGGTTCGGTTGCCGTGGAAATGTCTGATAAAAATATGGGTGAATTAAATGTTCCAATTCTTGGTAAAGACGGAATATGGATGATTGAGCCCTTCACCCTTGATTTCAAAGGCACATGCCCGCCGGCATTTTACAAACTGCTTAATGTAGAACCGGTGGTTGCTTTCAGTTCCCCGTCTCTTCTTCCGGAAGCAACTGACGGCAAGCCGGCTATTTTACCTGCAATGCTTCCTCCATCTGCAAAAACTCTGGCTTTTATACCGGGGATTTCCGGCGGAGCAGCCAGGCTGTCGAAAGAAAAAAGCCTGTCATTCCCATGCGGTGAAATAATTTCCCAGGGAGGATATGCATATTTCCCCGGGAAAAAAGGCACCGTGGAATTCTGGTTTCTTCCTCGTAATTCCACATGCGATATTCCCCTGGGCCCTGGCGGGAATGTGAGCATGTCTTTTATAGGGTCTCCACATATCAACCTGAGATATTCATACATGAGACTCGGAAGCGGGAAAAATATTTTCAGCTATCTTCAAAGCAGGCTTATGCCTGATAAAGGGACGCCGCAATTCGGTTTCCAGGGCGAATATTATCTTGATGCCGGCAGGTGGAGACATTTTGCATTTACGTGGGATATAAAGGAAGGAGAAAAAGGGAGCGAAGGAGATTTTGCCATTTTTGCCGATGGCAGGAAGCTTCCTTATGATGCTGTTGCCTATGGGATGATACCTCTCGCAGGGAAAAAGAAGGCAGGTTATTCTGACAGTCCTGCAGATATAATCCTGGGACCTTTTGAAGGGGCGATGGATAACCTGAGAATTTCTGATATCGTGCGATATGACAAAGAATTTCTTCCTTCAAAAACAGTTCCCGAAACCGATAAAAATACCAGGGTTTTGTTTTTGTTTGACGGAACCCTTAAAGGAATATCAGCATTTTCAAAAGAGCCCGTAGAATTAAAATGAACAACTTCCACGAAGGACGGTCCTTCGTGGAGGGGGATTGCCGAAAGCCCGGCATCCCTGCGAGAAGCGGTAAGTTAAGCTTACGGGATTTGCAATGAAACAGCCTAATATCCTGATTATTATGAGCGACCAGCACAACCCGCATATCATGGGATGTGCGGGAGACAGGGTTGTCCGCACTCCCAATATTGATAAGCTTGCCGGACAGGGAGTCCGTTTTTCCCATGCATACTGCGGAGGACCCCTGTGTGTCCCTTCCCGCATGACTTTTCTTACGGGGCGAAACTGTTCGGATATTAACGTGTTTACAAACAGCGGCGTTCTTGCTTCCGATATACCTACTTTTGCACATGCTCTCGGGGCGGCAGGTTACGAAACCGTTCTCTGCGGCAGGATGCATTTTTCGCGGGATAATCCCCAGCACGGTTTTGAAAAAAAACTCGTGGGGGATGTTTCAACTCGCTGGTCGTCAAGGGCGGGCGGATATCTTTTCGGAGATATCCCGAAGGGATTGAACAGCCAGAAGAGAATCTCGGTTGAAATAGCCGGCCCGGGAAGAACCTCTTACCAGGCTTTTGACAGGGATGTTGCCTCCGCCGCCGTTGAATTCATAAATAACCGTTCCGGGGAAAAAAGGCCTTTCTGTCTTGTTGTGGGTTTTGTGCTTCCCCACAACCCTTTAATATGTCCCAGGGAACTTTTTGATGAATATTTTCCTCAGATGGATATTCCGAGAATGACGGATGAAGAAAAGAAAAAAATTCATCCGGCGGTGCAAAAGTGGCGCGAAGCACACGGGGTAGACAATCTTTCAAACAGCCAGGTCAGGACTGCCCGTGCTGCTTATTACGGACTTGTGACGATGGTTGACAGCTTTGTCGGGGAAGTAACAGGGACTCTTGAGAAGAAAGGTTTGCATCAGAACACGGCGGTTTTTTATACCTCCGACCACGGAGAGATGGCCGGCGAACATGAGATGTGGTGGAAAAGCAATTTTTATGAAGGCAGCGCAGGGGTTCCGCTTATTGCTTCTTTTCCCGGGACTTTTTTGGAAGGGAAGATTTGCAGCCATCCCGTGAGCCTGCTGGACATTGCCCCTACCCTTCTTGAGCTCGGGGGTGCCGGTTCTCTGCCGAGGATAACGGGTAAAAGCATCATGCATTGCTTAAAGGGTTCATGCGGGGGGAAACAGGAGAAAGATATATTTTCGGAACTCTATGACACGGAGGTTGAAACTCCAGTACGCATGGTTGTCAGATGGCCGTGGAAACTGGTCTATTACCACGGGTATGAGCAGCCCCTTCTATTCAATCTTGAGAAAGACCCCGGAGAAATAAACGATTGCGGAAGGGAAGATGTTTACGATATAGTGAAAAAAGAACTTCTTGCCGCCTTGAAAGACGGGTGGGATGCAGAGAGAATAATAAAGCTGAGAAAGGAGGAAATAGAAAACCAGGAGATTATCGCCGGATGGACGAGTAAAGTTAAAGCTCCCGACCGGGATTGCTGGGAACCGCCTGCCGGAAGTAATCTGTTTCCGGAATAAGAAAATTCAACGAGAAAGGAGGAGAGATGATAGATATACATACGCATATAATTACGTTATGGGGAGGAAGAGCAGGTGGAAGGTCAATGGAGGTTATAACGGAAAAGGAGTTGCTGAAAGCAATGGATGCCCGGGGAGTTGACAGGTTTGTAATACTGCCTGCGGGGGTAAGTCCCGAAGTTCCTTGTTTTTATACGGGACCAGAGGATATCCTGAAGGTGTACAGGAAACATCCTGACAGGGTTATTCCTTTCTGCGATGTGGATCCCCGTTCGGGTCAAAATTCTCCGGATACGGATTTTTCCTGGATTCTCAATTATTACAAGGAGGCAGGCTGCAAGGGGTTGGGAGAGATGACTGCCAACCTTTATTTTGACGACCCTAAATGCATGAACCTTTTCAGGCAGGCAGGGAAATTCGGGTTTCCCGTTCTCTTCCACCTTTATGACAGGCTGGGTGGCAGTTACGGGCTTGCCGACGACAAAGGTCTGCCGAGGATGGAGCGGGCATTGAAGGAATGTCCAGATACTATTTTCATCGGGCATGCCATGGCGTTCTGGTCGGAGATAAGCGCCGATGTCCCCGATAAAGAAAGGGGCGGTTATCCCGCGGGCAAGGTGAAAGCACCCGGCAGGCTTCAGAAACTTCTTAAGAAATATCCCAATCTTTACGGAGACCTTTCCGCCGGAAGCGGCTTGAATGCAATAACAAGGGATAAGGAATACGGGTATAAATTCCTGGAAGAATTTCAGGATAAGCTTATGTTCGGCACGGATATTTCTTCCAACAGGAAGGTAGTGCCCCATATAGAATATTTCAGGGAAGTCAAAGAGGGTAAGAAGATATCGATGAAGGCTTATAACAAGATTATGGAAAAGAATGCTATAAGGGTGTTGAAACTCAAGTAAGATACAATCAAACGAAGGACGGTCCTTCGTGAGTATTGGCGAAGGACCGTCCTTCGTAGTCTTTAAAGTCCGAGTTCGTCCATGAGAGCTTTCAGGTAGGCGATGTCCTGCCTTGCAAACCATTCCCTGTCTCCCGCCCTGGGTGCTTCTATGC
>DAOQVZ010000123.1:0-7583 GCA_035341815.1 bacterium | reverse complement strand
AGTATCCCCGCTGCCACGCTTACCCAACGGCTGAGAACTTTTGTGGACCCCGCCAGGCCGACGTTACTGGAAGAGGTATCTACTGCCAGCCCTCCGAGAAGCCCTGCCAGGGCTGTGGATATACCGTCTGCAAGCAGTCCGCCGCGGATTGGCACGAAAGACCTTTCCTTGAGATGAGGTTCAGATATCTGCTGGGCGGCAAGAAGGTTGCCGAACGATTTCAGGGAACCGCTCACCGCTATAACAAGGAAAGGTATCATCAGCCTGTAATCAAAAGATATGCCCCTGAATTCGGGGGTTATCCTGGGCAATGCAAAAAAAGGCCTGTTAAGCGCGGATAACAATATGTGCCAGTATTCCGGAACAAGTATCAATGCCAGTATCCATCCGGAGACCATTCCTATCAGCAGGCAATACATCTTAATGAATCCTTTGCCCCATATGTTGGAAAGCACCATGACCAGGAGGGAAAATATGCCTATGGCCAGGTCAATATTGAGCACTGTATCGCCGTGGAAGTTCAATCCGAATATGGCGGCAACTGAAAGTTTTATCACGCTTACTCCCACCAGCGCCATGACCATCCCGATTATAAAAGCGGGAAAAACCCTGCGTAGTTTCTGGACAACCGGAGCTATTGCCATCTCCACCAGTCCTGCGAAGATAATCATTCCGCGCATCATCGGTATGCCCCCGGTCCATGCGGTTGAAAGAGAAAGGCTCAGATATGAAGGTCCGCAGACGTTAGGGCAGAGGTAACCCGAACCTATATGCGGTATTCCCACAGACTGGAGAATTGAGCCCAATCCTGCTGCTATCATGGAGAAAGATACCAGGCTTGCCGTAAATTCAGCGGTGCCATTAATCTGGTTGGCAAAGATTATCGGAAGTCCGATGGATACAAACATCAGGAGAATATGCTGCACGGAGGAAAAAAGCAGGTGGTGAACAGGAGGTACCTCGTTTACCCCGTATTCAAATTTATTTTTCATAAGCGGCTCCTAATCCGCAGTAGCAGGTTGAGGCAGGTTTGTTATGGCCCCGACATAAATTGTTTCGCCGCCGTACTCCATTTTACGCAGGAAAAGCACCTTCTTGACCAGGGAGCGTCTTTCCCTGCTCCTTGCCATGAATACCTGCCAGTTTGAGTCATGGCTTTTAAGCTCCTCCAGTGCTCTCTTGAAGGGCTGGTGTCCTGAATCGTCAAAGCTCTCAAGGAAATTTATTTCAATCGGGCTGTTTTTAATTACGGGCGACACGATTGTACTGCCTGATGAATCAAACGCAAAAACCTTGACATCCCTGTATATGTATGCGGATTTGGGGTCGGAGATTTCATCAAACGCTTTTTCTCCCTCTCTTTCTATCAGGTCCACGGCACTCTCAACGGCTATCCTGACGAATTCCTTTTCCTCATGAGGGTAATCCATGCCTGCTCCTACAATCAATTCATCTCCTCCGGGCGTATTCACTTTGAAGTGGCATGAAGATTTCGGTACGGGATAGAACTTGCCTGGTTCCCACCATGAATAGTGAACCCAACCGTGCGGGTTCTTCCTGTTCTCCAGTGCCTGTAAAACGAGGCGCATAATCTTTTTCCCGTTTATATCTGTTATTTCCATCAGGTTTTTACCCTCTATGTCTCCGACTCCGGCATGGAACAGGTTATCCCCGTTTGTCCTGTATACGTAAAGGTAATAATTTTCTTTCCTGTAAAGGGAACGGTTCTTCCTGAAATCCTCTATCTGCTTCAAACCGTCTTTCTCAAGTTTTCCGGCAGATTCATATACGAATTTTACAAGGTTGCGGGTATCCTGGAATTCATACATGGAAATATCAGGCATGTTGCCGGTTCTGGAACAGGAGGTTGTCAACAGGAGGCCGGAGGAGAGCAGCAGGAGAAAGAAAAATTTACAGGATATCTTTCTATGAATGCGGGATAATACCGGAACAATGACGGCATTTTTTTTCATGATGAAGTAGTTTACTACAGCAAAAAAAAAATTGCAATATTTGATATGATCTAATTATTTTCAGGGGAGGGGGAATTTGTGCAATGGAAGATTTTTACATAAGTAATAAAACTTAAAGGATTATTATTTATATCTAAAGAATCATAAATAATACTATGAAGTCTTTTAATTTTATATAACCAAATCAGCGTCCCGAACCGTCAGGTATTCCGTCTCCGGAATTCGGTGCCGGCTCATCATACCCCTGCCCCTGATCTTCTGATTCCATATCGTTGGGACCATTGGGTGCTTCATAGCCACTGCCATCAGAAACACCATCTCCTGAATTGGGTGCAGGTGTTTGATGCCCTTTTTCTCCGGCAGTTGCGTATGTCAAACCAAATGACAATAATCCCAAAACCATTAATATAACTGTCAACTTTTTCATATTTCATTCCTCCTCGTGTTATATACAATATAACATATATGACCGCGGCTGTCTATTACTGCCTGTCAAAACACATATCCAAGAGATGCGGAGATTATAAACTGGTAGGTTGTTCCACTCTGCGCTAAATCATTCATGTATAGGTTACTGCTCTTCGCCGCTTTCCTTCTCTATTGCTTGAAGAATGGAAGAAGCTATTACAATGCTTGCAATGGCGCCGTATATCGCTCCCCATAGCATAGCAAAAATCCTGAAACCTCCGCGCAGACCAAACATGGTAACTCCAAATCCATGAATCAGGCTTACGAGAATGGCTCCGGATATAATACCCACTCCCTTATTTCTGGTCTTGTCTACAACCATTGCTACTACTGCACCCACAATAGCGCCCAGGATGACGGCTCCCAGCAGCATGTGTCCCCATCCGCTTCCGAGAAAAGTTGACCCCCTTGAAAATAAACGGTCTATGATGCCGAAAATTGAAAACGTTATGATTCCAAGTATTGCTCCTGCAATAGGGCTTTTAGCCTTCATTTGCCACCTCCCTGTACCACAATTTTACATTTGCTGTTTTTATATGTCAAATAGAGCAATTGAACCTTTGCGGGTGGATTTTCCAATAGGGATATTGCACACGGGTATAATATTACAGAACACTCTCAGCCCAAAGAGCTTTTTATTTATGATTCCAATTGCTTTTACGGTATTCCGGAAGTGGAGCTCCCACGGGTAAACCCGTGGCACTAATACGCTCCATCTACGGCGAAACCCGCCGTAGCAGATCCGACTACGCCAGGCAGTCGCCTGTCAAACAACGGCATTTGCCGTGGCAGCGACACGGCTTCGTCGGATACCCGAAAAACGCATTCATCCACGGGCATGCCCGTGGCTTTCCTCCTTCGTTAAAACTACGGAGGGACAGGTCTGCGAAGGGGGTAAAATTTATTACAGGCTTTATGGATAAGGAGGATCTCAAATGAAAGCTAAAATTCCTTTAATTGCCATAATAATTGCCGCAATCTTTACCGGGTGTGCTGGCACTGATTTTTCCCGGGAATTGATTTTCCCCGTGACAGTGAGAGTGGAGCTTGCGGAAGAAATATTTGACTGCGATATATATATCCCGGATTCCGAAGAGAAAGCGCCTCTTGTGATACTCACCCACGGATTCAGCCGCAGCAAGAGCAATATGTCCGGATGGGGAACCTATTTAAGCGGTAACGGTTTTGCCGCTGTTGTTCCAGACCTCCCGGGAGGCTCTGACCATCAGCGAAACGGAAGGGCAATAAACGGGCTTATTGAATGGATTGATAACAGCCCGTTTAAAGATTCAATAGATACCGGACTAATTACACACTCTTAGCACTGAAAGGAGAGCTTCTTAACGATATTGAAGCATGGGAAAATTTTTTAGATGCCGCAAAAGACGGAAGGGTAAACGTATCAAGGATGGATATAGATTGAAATATATGTGATTTAGAAACCGGTAGAATATCTAAAAGGATTTCATATGAACTAAGAAGAAAAAAATGAAAATCAGGAGAAAAAGAGATATTATAGAGCTGGTAGCAGCAATTTTATTAATAATTGCAGTAATGATAATTAATCAAGTAATTGACCGCACTCCGAAGCCGCATTTTCCCTTAATTAATAATCTTTGGGCCTTAATTTATTTTGGGTGCCCTTTATGGATACTTTACATCCTTTACCGAAATCTCCGCTAAAGTGACCAGCTTTTCAACTTTTAAATACTTCAGGTTACATCGTGAATTCAGCAGCAAAGTCTCGGCCGGTACTCCTGAGGTAAAATATTGACAATTACTATATATTATGGTAATATAACCATATATTATGGTAAAGGAGGAAAATAATGTTAGAACCTGTATTGGGCAACAGCACCATAGAAAAAATTTTGTTTAGCATTGAATCTTACGGTCAGGCATATTCTTCGGAATTGTCAAGGACATTCAATATTCCTGTGAATGGAATCCAGCAGCAATTTGAGCGTCTGGAGAACGGCGGTGTAGTTGTCAGTTCAATGGCAGGCAGGACCAGGCTGTACCATTTTAATCCGCGATATCCATTCTTAAAAGAGTTAAGGGCATTGCTTGTAAAGGCAATGGAATTTCTTTCCAAAGAAGAAATTCAGCGGTATTACAGCAAAAGAACAAGGCCGAGGAAAAAAGGCAAGCGATTATGAATATAAATTGGCAAAAAGCAGGGATTAAAGAACTGGCGGCAATTATTTCCTCGCATTTGAGAAAAAAGGGAATTGAAGCCATTCTTGTAGGAGGTGCCTGTGTTTCTCTTTACTCAGATAACAGTTATGTATCTTATGACATCGATATGATTACCTCCAGCTCTATGAAGAAAATAATTCCCGTTCTGAAAGAATTAGGATTTCAAAACACCGGAGGTCGTTTATTTGAAAACCCACAATGCCGTTTCTTGATAGATTTTCCAGCCCCTCCCGTCTCAATAGGGGATGAACCAATATTAAAATTTAACAGTTTAAAGACTCAATATGGTTTTAATCCGCTTATTAACCCCGACAGATTGTGTGAAAGACCGGCTGGCTGCCTATTTTTTTTGGAAAGACCGGCAATCTTTGCAACAGGCGGTTATGGTAGCGCAGAAAAACAAAATCAATTTGTCTGAAATAAAGAAATGGTCGGTAAAACAAGGTGAGGCAGAAAAACATGAAATTTTCAGAAAACTTTACCTGACTCCTGTCTTGGCTGAACGAAAAATCAGAAGATAGAAATTTTCGTAAAATCGCTGGCATAATGAAGTTAGGTTATAAGTCGTCGCCGCTCGCAACCCGAGACTGCCCGGACAGATCAGTTTTGGACAATGAAGCAATAGAACAATAGACCGCAAGTGAGTTCTTGCTCAACTGCTCTGATTTGTCGTGCCAGGGTAGAGAGTCTCTTGTCCGACAACGCTTTGTGGCGGAAAGGTGTGCCGTGAACCCGGCAAACTCAATCCGCTTGCAGTCGAGGTAATGAGAGAGATATGGATTTATATATCCGGTAAAAATACGCAGGGGGTCACTGATTTATACAAACAGGGCATGTAATATGATATGCCATAACATTATGCGATGAATTACATTCAGGAAGCCTTACGCCACCTGTTTGCTATCTTCCTCTCGCTTCAAAAATTCTTATCATCCTCCTTTTTATCAGATATTAAACAAGTATTGACAGCTGAGATACATAAGGTATAATTTATATAGCCAATTTCCTATATAGAAAGGAGAGCCAAAATGGTTAAAACGGAAAAACTTCTAAAGGCGCTCGCAAATAAAAACCGCCTTCGTATTATCAGGATGCTGGAGAAAAAAGATATGTGTGTATGTGAAATAACCGCAGTACTGGGGATAAGACAACCTTCTGTTACAGACCATCTTTTGAAATTGAAAGATGCGGGCATCATAAAAGAACGGCAAAAAGGGCTTTTCAAAGAATTCTTTCTTACGCGGGAAAAGCCTCTGTTAAATATTATGAAAGGCATTTCGAAAATGCTTGATAATGACTCACAGGTTAAAAAGGACTCTCTGAAAATAAAAACCGTCGACAGATATAAAATCTGCAAATAGACAGAAATGAAAATATCACTTAAAGAATGGCAGAAGTTTTTACTGGCAATTTTAGTTTTCTTGTTTTTCTATTTTTTCCCTCTTTCATTGCTCCCGTTTAGAAACCCTTTATTTGAAGCCGTTGCGCTGCTGCATGAATATGCGAGACAGCATGTGCTCCTGTGCCTGGTACCGGCATTCTTCATAGCGGGGGCTATATCTGTTTTTGTAAACCAGAACGCCGTATTGAAATACTTCGGGCCTAAAGCGAAAAAGGTTCTCGCCTATGGCGTTGCATCAGTATCGGGAACAATTCTTGCTGTTTGCTCCTGCACGGTACTTCCATTATTTTCGGGCATTTACAGACGGGGCGCAGGATTGGGTCCGGCAACCACTTTTCTTTATTCAGGACCCGCCATAAACATAATGGCAATAATCCTGACAGCAAAAGTACTGGGCTGGCAACTGGGGTTGGCAAGAGCGATAGGTGCCGTTGTTTTCAGCATAGTTATAGGTCTTCTTATGCACCTTATTTTCTTAAAAGAAGAACAGCGCAGACACGAAGAAAATCCTGCCGAAGTTGATGAAGGAAAAGAAGCGCGCACAATGAAGCAGAACACGGTATATCTCTTCACCATGGTGGGCATTCTCGTTTTTGCCAACTGGGCAAGGCCGCAGGGCGGCGATGGCAAGGTTTTTGCTGCCGTTTTTCAACTTAAATGGTATATCACGGGAGCATTGCTGCTTTTTCTCTTTTACATGTTAACAAAATGGTTTAAGAAATATGAACTGAGGGGATGGGTTGATGCAACATGGATATTTGCGAAACAGATACTGCCCCTGCTTTTTGCGGGAGTCTTTGTGGCGGGGCTTTTGCTTGGCAGACCCGGTTATGAAGGATTTATCCCGGGCAGTTTTATTGCAAAGCTTGTTGGAGGCAACTCGCTTTTTGCAAACTTTTTTGCATCAATAGTTGCAGCATTTATGTATTTTGCGACGCTTACAGAAATACCAATATTGCAGGGGCTTATAGGCTCAGGTATGGGCAAAGGGCCTGCCCTGGCTTTGCTTCTTGCCGGACCTGCCCTGAGCCTGCCCAGCATGCTTGTCATAAAAAGTGTTATCGGGTGGAAAAAAACGGCGGTCTATATCTGCCTTGTTGTAATAATGGCCACAATAAGCGGACTGATTTTCGGACAAATGAACTGACGGGAGGAAAAGGATGAAGATAGAGATATTGGGTACAGGATGCCCCAAGTGCAAAACACTGACGGCAAATGCGGAAACAGCGGTAAGGGAACTGGGGATAGAAGCGGAAATAATCAAGGTAACTAAGCTCACCGATATCATGAATTACGGGGTAATGATGACCCCTGCCCTGGCGGTTGACGGACAGGTCAAGAGTGCAGGTAAGGTATTATCTGCCGAGCAAATAAAAAAACTTCTCGGATTCGGTTAATACTGTGCTCCGGCAACGATAAGGCAGCAGGAGGGTTAATTTATGGAAAGAAACAAGACAGTAAAGCAGCCCGGAGGCAGTTTAAAAACAAAGCCGAAGGTTCCCAAAGACAAAATAATAATATTTATAGTGGCAGTCCTTGTT